>NZ_JBGQQX010000082.1:0-6240 GCF_045528525.1 Ruoffia sp. FAM 26255
CATCCGTGGTAAGATGGGTGTAGGTCATTTGTGGTCACTCCTTTGTATTCTTTGGTCGGAATTACAAGTTGAGTGTACCACAAATGGCTGTTTTAGTTGTCTAGCTTAATTTTACAATCGGCGTATAATATAAACCTTTAAGATAATTTAGTTGATTTTTTTCATAAAAACTTTTTTCACCTATTAGAAAGGTTTCGGTCTCGGAGATTAAGTCATCAATATCTTCCAATTCGTTTCGTTTCAACAGATAATCAATCATATTAAGTAATACTTTCGAAAATTCTCCATTTAGCCTTAATTTAGAACCGTACTTTTTAATCTTATTAATGACCATAGTTTTAAAGTAATTCATGTGCTCAATATCCAAGAAAAACATACTATTTGCAAATAACGCTACTTCATAATGTCCCCAATCATAGACATCTTTTAAGTAATCCATAATAATATTGGTGTCATCGCGATTAAATCCATTATGATTGATTAACTGGAAACGTTGAGAGGCAATAATGGCATTGTGTAAGTGACGAAAGTTTGAATTTTCACTATATAATTCCTTTTCTTGTTCCACTAGTTTTTTTAAAAGTACTTTATTGCTCGAATAGTAAGCTTTTGAATATTGATTTAGAAAGTTACTTTGCAGTGGTGGGTCTGATGTAAGCACATGCACGATAAATTCACTATATTTAACATTCAATCGATCAAGAATCATTAGAAAATTATCGAGCTTAATATCATATTTATTATTTTCAAATTGCGATAAAAATTGAGGAGTGACAATACCCTCGGCGAGTTCTTTTTGCGTCATTTTTTTATTTTCGCGAATACTCTTGATTATTTTACCGTACGAAACCATTTTTGACCTCCTATAAGAATACTAGAACAATTTGCGATTAAATAATATATACTTTAAAGACAACCCAAAATCTATAAAATTATTTTATTATAAGTATATAGGGGGTGAGTTTATAAAGCAAATTATAATAATTTTCATATAATGACGGACTATATAAAGGTACGTTATATGAATCTTATTCTGAGAGAAGATATGGAGGAGGAGTTGGAAGTAATATGTATGCGTGGTATGTGACTTATACTGGGTATGTGACATCTAATTCAGGTAATCCAATAAATAAACTAATTATAGAGGAGTAGAATATTCTAATGAAAAAAATAGTTAAGTACGTCATGCTAGTTGTGTCACTATTATTAATCAGTCAAACACCCGTCTCTGCCAACGATAATCAAAGTTATGTCAGTGATAATGAAGAAAGTCCGATCAGTCATATTGTCTTTACACCCAGTAGTGTTCAAGTAACAATAAATAATGAAGCAGCTGAGGCAAGAGAAATTATTTTATTATTATCTAAGCATACAGATGAAGCCTTGCTTGCTCAAGTGGATCCAAATGCCGAGTCTGATGATTTACAAGTTTTACAAGATGAGTTAGGAATTAGCTTTAACGCGATTGAAGATCAACTTGATTTAAAAAATAATCCGACTGTTTTTAATGTGATTGAACAAATTCAACATGCGTCATCCGGAATATATTCATCGATTGACCCTATGGGGAATGTGGTATTCACTATTTCTAACCCTGAGATTGTCGAGTCTGATGAGACGATTCGTGTAAAACTGTTTAATGAAGACCTCATTGAGTTCACTCGTGGAGAAGATAATACGTTGGAATATAATTCCTATGACTTTGTGTTAGTGGAGTAGTTATATGAAAGCTAATAGAAAAATCTGATAAATTCCTCAAAAAGGAATCTATCAGATTTTTTTATTTGGGCAAGTTCATCTGAACAATATACCCATTTTGATAGTAGAAGAGGATGGGGGCATTGTATTTATTAGCAATCTGGCGAATAATTGTCTTGCCCATGCCTTCAGAATGATCTTGATTCTCATCGTAATCCGTACCATTATCTTTAATCAGCAATTTATTATGCTCTGGAAATTCTTGGAGGATGATATTCATTTGCGTGCTATTAGAATGCTTAATACTATTAATGATCGCTTCACGAATAATCGACAAGATATCTTTCTTCTGATTATATTTAAATTCAGTTTCAGTATGCAGATCAAAATTAATCATCAGCGGTGCGAATTCCTCACGCATATTGTCAATACTGACTTCAAAGTCTAGACTTTCATGGTGGATATGGTGAATGGTATGGCGAATATCATCCATTCCGTGCCGTAAATTAATTTGCAATTGATTGAGTTGCTTTTCAATTTTATCATTATCATTCGCAATGATGATTGCTTCAATTTGAATAATACTTCGGGCGAGCGAGTGACCGATCGCATCATGTAGTTCATTCGAAATCCGATTACGCTCTGACAAGATGCTAATATCGACGTCTTTTTGGTTAGATTGAATTAAATCCTTCATTTGATTTTTCATCCGTAATTGCTCTTCTGTTAACGTATCTCTCACTTCGTTTAACGAGGCTTGTTGTTGAATGATTTGTTGACTTTGATCAGCGATATATACCCCTAAAATTCCGATCAATAACATATAATAACTCCCTGGATTAATAATAAAAGCCACCAGGAGTACTAATAAACTGTAAAAACCAATATCAAAAGTCAATAAGTATACAAGCGGTAATAACAAAATATATGATGGAGCGACGAGCACACCTAAGAGACTAACAACTATATTTAACATCATTCGAAATCGTTTATTAACAATGATTCCACTTAATGCAATGAAGCAAATGGATAATAGTGATTCTAAAACAATCGTTATAATTTCATCTTGTGTCATCATTAATCGCATACTGAGTGTAATTAAGAGCATCCATAAAGCCTCTATAATAAATGTTTTACTTCTCATAGCCGCCTCCTTTATTTGATATTTCTTTCATTCTACCAAACTCATGACAAATGTCATATCAAAATTAGCGCAATGACACTACTGCATGAAAGAATTTACCTTTATACTTAAGTTAACAAATCAAGTAAGGAGTGAAAAAAATGACAGATAATATTGCAGTAGAAGTAAAACAACTTGTAAAACGTTACGGCAAATTGGTTGCCTTAGATCATTTTAATTTATCGGTATATAAAGGTGAAATCCTTGGCTTACTTGGTCCAAATGGGTGTGGTAAGACGACATTAATTAATTCGATACTCGGCTTACTCACTTATGATAAAGGTGAGATCGATGTATTTGGAGAAGAATTAAAACCTAACAGCTATAAAATTAAGCAACGAATAGGCGTGGTGCCTCAGGATGTTGCTTTGTTCGAAGAATTGACAGTATTTGAAAATATTGATTTCTTTTGTGGTTTATATATTGAAGATAAAGCTGAGCGCCGTCGTTTAGTTAATGAAGCAATTAAGTTTGTAGAATTAGATAAATACAGCAAATTTATTCCAAAGAAATTAAGTGGAGGGTTAAAACGGCGTTTAAATATAGCCTGTGGAATCGCTCACCAACCAGATTTGATTTTTATGGATGAGCCAACAGTTGCGGTTGATGCTCAAAGTCGTAATTTTATCTTGGAAGGGATAAAACGCTTGAATGAAAATGGCGCCACCATCGTGTATACAACGCACTACTTGGACGAAGCGGAGCAAATTAGTGATCGCGTTGTGATTATGGACTCAGGTCAAAACATTGCTGATGGGACTTTAGAACAATTACAACAAAAAGTGAATCAAGGCGAGATTATTAATATCGAATTGTTTGATATTATTCCCGAACAAATTGACGAAATGAAAGAATTACCAAATCTCAATACGATTGAGAAGACAGGTAAAAACAAATGGCGACTCGTCTTTGACGAAGGAAATAATCATGTCGTTCAATTAGTAAAATTCATTGAAGAACATGAATTGTCTTATACCCAATTATATAGTCAAATGCCAGATTTAAATTCAATCTTCTTAGAACTGACTGGGAAGGAGCTGCGTGACCAATGAGAGTAGCGCTAACGCAACTAAAGTATTATTTTCTGAGATTTATTCGAACACCAGATATATTATTTTATACTTTTGGTTTGCCGCTAATTCTTGCTTCTCTGTATTTCTTCGCATCATCAGGTTTAATTGAAGGTGACATAGAAGCTGTACCTATTGGAGTGACAACTGAATCAACTCCCTTTTACAGTTACGGCGAAATTTTGTCTGACATAGAAGTTCTCGATGTGACGACGATGAGCGAAGAAGAGGCAAGAGATCGGTTGGAAGCAGAAGAAATAGAAGTCTATGTAAAGCAAGATGGTAACTTATTAATGAATGAAAGTAATGTTAATACATCCATCGTCAAAACTATCATCGATCAAGTGAAACAAACCACAGCGATGGGATTGGATGCGTTGAACATAGATTACACTACGGAATTTGTCAAAATGGAATCGACACCTGGTTCGTTTATCGTGATTATGTTCTTTGGTTTAATCGCAATGGTTAGTTTATACGGGGGATTTTATGGCGTGCAAATCTCAGCTGAAATTCTAGCTCCCTTAAGTTCACTCGCATCACGGTTGACCATCACACCATTAAAACGCTATCGCTATATTGGGTTGAATGCTTTAAATGCTGTTCTCGTAAACTTTGCTGCGAATATCATCTTAATTGTCTATATCCAATATGTGCTCGGAATTCAAGTCGTGAATCATTTCGGTTATAGTTTCCTGCTTATTTTCCTTGGGAATATTTTCGGGATTATGCTGGGAATTGTTGTCGGACTTGTTCCAAAGTTGAAGATTGATGGAAAAACTCAAATCGTTGTCGCATTAGCGCTGATTTTAACCTTCATCTCTGGGGGAATGGTGACTGGTGTGAAGCAATTTGTAAACAACAGGATTCCATGGTTCAACAAAATTAATCCAGTAAACATTATTACTGAGAATTTCTACCGTATCAATTTACTGAATGACACGACCATTCTTTCACAAGGTATCTTGATTATGGTAGTTTATATCATACTTATGTTTACATTCTCAGTTTATTACTTAAGGGGGAAACGTTATGACCATCTATAAAATGATCATCCACATCTTCTCAACCTATTGGAAAGAGCTGATTATTTACTTCCTTATTTTCCTTGGTTTCGTATTTGTAGCCATTGGACAACCAGAAGCAGGTGAAAATCAAGAATTCTCAAGTGTAACCTTAGATATTGCAGTTGTGAACCACAGTGACGATCAACTGAGCGAGCATTTAGTTGATTACTTGAGCGCATCGCATGAAGTAGAAATGCTTTCCGATGTCACTATTGAAGACGTTGAAAATGAAGTCTTTTCTGGAACTTACCAGGGGATGTTATATATTCCTCAGGATTTTGAAGAATTAGTAATAAATGGACAAGCGGGCCAAGTTGAGTTACTTTTGAATGAACGTGATATGAGTAGTGCGCAACTTAATACAGAGGTAGATAACTACTTACGCTTAGCTAATGCACGAGTCGCTTCTGGAGTCAGTGATACCTCAGAGTTAACAAATCAGCTCGATTCAACTCTGAATGAAACAGCCGAAGTTGAAATGGTTGGTGGACTTGATAATCAAAACATTCTCTTGGCTTATACAACCGGGATTGCATTAGTGGGTTACTTTGTCCTCCAAATTATACTTGGAACAGTTGGTATGGCTATGTCAGAAATTAAATCTGATAAAATTCAAGACCGCATTAATTTGAGTGGAATTTCAAATCTAAAATATAATACCCAAGTTGTCTTAGGACAAATAACGTATGGTGGGTTAATTCTACTCGTTACTATCTCAGTTCTTTGGTTCTATATACCGAGTTCTATTCCGATTGATTACGTTCGAGTCATTATTTCACTTACCTTGTTCATTCTAACAGCCTTATCGATGGCATTTTTAATGACATCAATCACGAACAATCGCAATATTATTAATGGACTCACAACCGTCATTAGTTTGGGACTCGCATTCTTGTCAGGCTTATTCATCCCTTATGAAATTATGGGAACGGCCATCCAACGAATTGCTCATTTCTCTCCTTTGTTTTACTTTAGACAAAGTGTCATGAAAGACATCAATTCGTATTCAGATTTATTAACCGAGTGGGGCTTACTATTAGCCTTCGCCGTTGTCTTCACCTTATTAGGTGTAGCAATATCACAACAAAAGCGTGCAGGTAAACGATAAACTTTAAGTCCTTGAGGAAACTCTTGGACTTTTTCATGTGCGCCCGGCATGGGCGATAACTTGGTGGTGAAAGTCCACTACAGACTTGGCAGTAGGAACTGTTAGCTAAAGGCA
>NZ_JBGQQX010000083.1:0-5307 GCF_045528525.1 Ruoffia sp. FAM 26255
TGGTGAATTAACCATATCAGAAAGGGGGTCTTTTTTCATCACCTAATGGGTGATGAAGCAGATTACTTTAAAGACTATTAAATCAATGTTAGGAAAGACTATTAGTAAAACTATGAATTATTCAGGTATTTGTTTATAGTTAAAGATTGTACTAAAATTATTACATGGAGATATCAATTTAAAACATAAAAAAACAGGACTAATAACGAATATATTCATATAGTGGTGGAATAAGCTGAAAATTAATGTATAATGTAGAATGATAAAGCAAACCTGTTTGTTCTATTACCATTGCTTTACAGATTCTTTTCAGTATGATGTTATTGACAATAGAAAGCTATTTTATTGACAAAAAAAAGATTAAGTTATGGTAATATAATAGGGAAAGTTAACTATGTATTAAAATGAATCATCATTAACTATGCATATTTAGGAGGGATTCTTATGTCTAAGGAACAAGATAAAGATCAAGACGTTTTTGAATCTGAGGTTGAAGAAACTGTTGAAGAGACACCTTCAAAGAAAGAAAGCAAACCTTGGAATCGAAAATTTGGAGAAGATGAAAATTTAAAAAACCGTCAATATTCAAGAACTGCACGCAACCAACCAGCAAAAGAAGCGACAACACTATCTAAAGTATTGTTAGCTATTATTGTTATTACGGTAATTGCGCCTTTCTTATTGTTTATTTTTGTTAATGCACAATTAGATAATGACGAAATACCAAATCGTAGTGCTGAACAAATTAATTTTTCTAGAAATTCTGAGTTATCACAAGTGTCAAGTGCTGACGAAAGTGAATCAAGCTCGGATGAAAGTGAAAGTGAAGAAGAGTCTAGTTCAGAAATTAGTAGAGAACCAATTGAATCAACTGAAGAAGTTGAATCTGAACCGGAATTACCACCTACACCAACTGAACCAGTAGTACCTGAAACACCTGTAGAGACACCACCTACAACGGGCGGAACATATACAGTTCAAGCAGGGGATTCATGGTATGCTATTTCTAGAAATACCGGCGTAGATCTTAATGCGTTATTAAGTGCGAATGGGGCAACAACTGATACAGCAATTTTCCCAGGAGACACAGTCGTATTACCATAGTAAAGAATATAAGTTGATAGAATAGAGATCTGTTAAAGGTCTCTATTTATTTTGATTAAAAGGAGAATTTTTAATGTCGAATTTTCAAATTGCCATAGATGGACCCTCTTCATCAGGGAAAAGTACTGTCGCACAAGCCATTGCTAAAAAACTTGATATTATTTATATTGATACAGGGGCAATGTATAGAGCGGTCACTTTAGCTGTTTTACAAGATAGTATAGAAGTAAGTGATGCTGAACGAGTGAAAAAAATATTACCAACACTTGATTTAACTTTTAAAAGATCAGATGAAGGTATTCAAGAAATGTATTTGAATCGTCAAAATGTCAGTCGTGAAATCCGATCTGATGAAGTCACAGCAAACGTATCAGAAATTTCTGCTTATCCATTTGTTCGGGAAAAGTTAGTGGAAGACCAACGTAATATGGCGAGTACCCATTCAGTTGTCATGGATGGCCGGGATATTGGGACTGTGGTTCTCCCAGATGCTGAGTATAAATTTTTCTTGAATGCCTCAGCTAAAGTACGCGCAAAAAGACGCTTCGATGAAAATGTTGAGAAGGGCTTATCTAATCAAACGCTCGAAGAAATCGAAAAAAGTATTATCGCACGAGATCATTATGATTCAAATCGCGAGCATAGTCCGTTGAAAAAAGCAGACGATGCCATCGAGTTAGAAACGGATCTTTTATCAGTGGAACAAGTTGCAAATACAATAATTGATCATATTGAGAAATAAGTACTGTTAAATCGCTATTAAATTGTGATTTTACTAGACTGATGGCTGAATATTTGATATGATATTCTTATATACGGTTCTTAAATTATAAGAAGAACCACTATTTTTTAGGTAACGCTTAGGAGGAATTGGGTAAATGTCAGAGTTTGTAGAAAATCAAGAATTAAATGAAAATGAAGAAGTGGTTGAAGAGACAGAATCTACAGAAGTAGAAGAGTCTATGGAAACTATGGAAGACGCTTTAGATAGTGTTAAAGAAATTAAAGTTGGCGATACTGTTCAAGGTGATGTATTAGCCTTTGATGACAATCAAGTACGTGTTTCTATTCAAGAAAGTGGCGGACTTGAAGGAGTTATTCCACGCAATGAATTATCAGCTACTCCTGTTGAAGAATTAACAGATGTTGTTAATATTGGTGATGAAATCGAATTAGTGGTATTAAAACCAATTAAAGATAAAGAAAACGGAAACTTTTTATTATCGAAAAAACGTGTAGATGCTAAAAAAGTTTGGGAAGAATTACAAGTTAAATTTGAAAACGAAGAAACTATCGAAGCACCAGTTAAAAACGTTGTAAAAGGCGGATTAGTTATAGATGCTGGCGTACGTGGATTCGTTCCAGCTTCAATGGTTGAAGATCACTTCGTAGAAGACTTCACACCATATGTTGGACAAACTTTAAAATTCGTTATTGTTGAAATTGAACCAAGTGAAAACCGTTTAATTTTATCACATAAAGAAATCGCACGTAAAGAAAGCGAAGCAAAACGCGCTGAACGTTTAGCTGAATTAGAAGAAGGTTCAGTTGTTGAAGGTACAGTAGCTCGCTTAGTAAACTTTGGTGCATTTATCGACTTAGGTGGAGTGGACGGATTAGTTCACATTAGCCGTATTGCTCACGAGCATGTTGATAAACCAAGTGATTACTTAACACCAGGCGAAACTGTTAACGTTAAAGTTCTTTCTGTTGATGAAGAAGATGGCCGCGTATCATTATCTATTAAAGATACATTAGCAGGACCATGGGATAACATCGAAGAAAAAGCTCCAGAAGGTTCTGAATTAAAAGGAACTGTTAAACGCTTAACTAGCTTTGGTGCATTTGTTGAAGTATTCCCAGGAGTTGAAGGGTTAGTACATATTTCACAAATCGCTCACGAACACATCGCGACACCTCACGAACGTCTTGAGGAAGGTCAAGAAATTGATGTTAAAGTATTAAGTGTAGATCCAGAACAAAACCGCTTATCACTTTCTGTGAAAGCATTATTGGATCAACCAGAAGGTATGGAAGAAGCTCCAGCTCCTGCAGCTAGCTCTAACAAACCTCGTCGTGAGAACAACAAACGTAACACAGGAAACAAAAAACAAAACCGTCAAAGAAACTTCCAAGACTCATCTGATGACAGCGATTCAGGATTTACATTAGCTGACATGTTAGGTGATCAATTAGACCAATTCAAAGGTGAATAGGAATAATATTTGACTTAAAGAACGAGGCTGACTTTTCATTAGTCAGTCTTTTCTTAATTTATGGAGGTGAAATGAATGAGTAAAGTGCCAGTAGTCGCTTTAGTAGGTCGACCGAATGTTGGTAAATCAACCATATTCAACCGACTCATTGGAGAGAGAGTATCGATTGTAGAAGACCATCCTGGAGTAACTCGCGACCGTATTTATGCGACAGGTAAGTGGATTGGTAAAGAATACCGTTTGATTGATACCGGTGGTATTGATATGAGTAATGAGCCATTAATGAATCAAGTGCGTTACCAAGCAGACTTAGCCATGGATGAAGCGGATGTCATTGTAATGGTGACGAGTGTCAGAGAAGGTGTCACTCTTGAGGATGAAGAAGTAGCCCAAAGATTACATCGAACAAATAAACCAGTTGTTCTAGCGATTAATAAAGCAGATAATCCTGAACAACGCCAAATGATTTATGATTTCTATACTTTAGGCTTAGGTGATCCTATCCCAATATCTGGTTCGCATGGTACCGGAATTGGTGATTTATTAGATAAGATAGTGGAAATGTTTCCAGAAGATTCTAGTGATACAGATGACGATGATTCAATTAAATTCAGTTTTATTGGACGTCCTAATGTAGGTAAATCTAGTTTAGTGAATTCAATATTGAAGGAAGAACGTGTGATTGTATCAAATATTGAAGGAACCACCCGTGAGGCAGTTGATACTAAGTTCAAGACAGCTGATGGTAAAGAATATACAATGATTGATACCGCAGGGATTCGTAAAAAAGGTAAAGTTTGGGAAAACACTGAAAAGTATAGTGTTATGCGAGCTTTATCTGCGATTGAACGAAGTGATATTGTTTGTATGGTATTAGATGCTGAAACAGGAATTATCGAACAAGATAAGCGTGTCGCAGGCTATGCCTATGAGGCAGGTAAAGGTATTATTATTATTGTTAACAAATGGGATGCCGTTGATAAAAGTGATAATAAATTCGACGAATTTACAAAAGAAATTCGTAAAGAGTTTCAATATTTACGCTTTGCACCTATCTTATTTGTGAGTGCAAAAACAGGACAAAGATTAAATAAACTTCCTGAATTAATTAATATGATCCATGAAAACCGTGCAAGACGTGTTCAATCATCTGTCTTGAATAACGTATTAATGGATGCTGTTGCGATGAATCCAACGCCGACAGATAAAGGTAGACGCTTAAAAATCTACTATATGACGCAAGTAGCAATTAACCCACCAACATTTGTTGTGTTTGTGAACGATGTTGAGTTAATGCACTTTAGTTATGAACGCTTTTTAGAGAACCAGTTACGTGAAAGTTTCTATTTCGAAGGTACTCCGGTACATATAATTACGCGTGCGCGTTCATAATGCTTAAATATTAGTTTAGTTTTACTCAAGAATAGCGTAAAACGTTGTATTATAAGCTTTTATGTGTTATTCTTATAAATGAAATATCCGTTAAAGAGATGTCGTATATTTCAAATATCTCAAATATGAGGATTTATATAAGGAGGAATACTAATGGCAAATAAAGCACAATTAGTAGAAAAAGTAGCAGAAAAAACTAACTTAACTAAGAAAGACGTAACAGCAGCGGTTGAAGCGTTATTCGAAACAATCGAAGAAACTTTAGCTTCTGGCGACAAAGTTCAAGTTATCGGTTTCGGTACATTTGAAGTTCGTGATAGAGCTGCTCGTAAAGGTCGTAACCCACAAACTGGAGAAGAAATTCAAATTCCAGCAAGTAAAGTACCAGGATTCAAAGCTGGTAAAGCATTAAAAGAAGCTGTAAAATAATTTAAGCTTTTAACCCCTAGAGCCACAAGGCTTTAGGGGTTTTCTTGTGCGCCCGGCATGGGCGATAACTTGGTGGTGAAAGTCCACTACAGACTTGGCAGTAGGAACTGTTAGCTAAAGGCAAGGGTGTCCACCGTGAGGTGGAATCTGAAGGAAGCCGGAGGCA
>NZ_JBGQQX010000084.1:0-5252 GCF_045528525.1 Ruoffia sp. FAM 26255
GATGAGACTAAAAAGTTCTTCTTTAGCTTAGAAAATCGATTAAAATATTTTAATTTCGATAAAGTGATCCAAAATTGAAAAATAACGACTAGAATAACTCAATATTTAAAAGTATGAATTATTCAGGTTTAATATTTAATTGTTAAAAATGATATAAATTTACTGTTATAAAGTTATATTCTTCGCAAATTTCATGTAAAATGGTATGATTAAAACACATAAGATTAGAGGTGAATAGTCATTGCAATTTTTTCAACCAATATTAGATAATTTTTTCAAATTTGATTTTTTAATTGTCATTATAGCGATTGGAGCAGCTTTTCTGTATTATCGATGCTTAGAAAGCTGTAAGCAATTATTTAACATTTTAATTCCACGAGGAAACGTAGCTTTAGGTAAGAAAAACCAGAAAAGTATGAATAGACACTATAAGTTATATTTTGATTCTGATGGTGAGCAAGAAATTCTCCAAAAGCGTCAAAAAAGCAACAGTCTCTATGTATTATTTACAAACGTCTGTGCGATATTCCCATTGATGGGTTTATTAGGAACAGTCATCTCATTAATACCGATGGTCGGTGAATTAGATACGAGTTTGTTCTTTATGGCACTGACATCAACGTTTTGGGGGATTATATTCGCCATTATCTTCAAAGCTTTAAACGGTTATTTACAAGCTAGAGTTGAGGAGAACAATGAATTAGTCCAAACTTATTTACTAAGAAAAGATGCGATTGTCGAACGTCATGCGCGTCAAAATTATGAGGACTCCTACGATGAAATTTAAAGAAATGATTGTCGACTTAACTCCATTGCTTGACGTGATACTAATTCTGTTGTTTATGGTATTAGCGACACAATCTCAATCAACAACGGAGACAATTACAGCTTTAGAAGAAGAAGTCAGCCAATTAGCACAAACGCAAATGCCTCAAACGAAATCAGAACAAACTTGGTATCAAACCTATCAACAATCAATTGGAAAAGTAAATATCGTCTTTCCATCCAGTCTAGATGATGATCCCATGTATTTAGTTTTGGAAGATGGAACTGAAGTTCAAAAACCAGAAACCCAAGATTTATACTCATGGCTTTCGTCTCAAATAGAGACGATTGAACAAGAAGTAATTATTGTTTCGTTCACTTATAATAATGAAGAAATATTCTTAAGAGATTATCGAAATATTCTATCAGCAATAACTCAAATAGATCAAAACTCGGATAGTACCGTTGTCTATCAAGAACAGTTAATTGAACTCAGTAATGAAAATGAATAAGGAGTGGTAATAATGGCTAGAAAAGATAATAAGAAGAAAAGTAAATTTGGTATCTGGGGTTGGCTTGTTGCAGCCTTAGTATTAGTAGGTGGAGGATTCGGCGTAACGCAAGGTGGTTGGTTAGACGGTGGTTTAGGAGACGGCACCGAAACGACAGAGACTACGACAAACGAAACCAGTAGTGTTGGCGAAGGTAATGAGGAAGCGAAACACGTGAATATAACGATTTCTCAATCTGATATCCTTTGGGATAATGAAGCTGTGACAGAAGAAGAAGTTGAAACACGTGTGAGTGAAGAGGAAGATTCCACAACTTATACTGTGACTGATGATAATGCAATCAAAGCAACTTATGATTCAGTCATTGAAACTTTAACTGATTCTCAAGCAGATTTCCAAGAAGCTGAGGAACAGTCTTAATACAACTAATTTATAGAGAGATCTAGATTCAGCAGAGTCTTGGCTCTCTATTTGTTTATACGATATAATGATTTATAAGGAAAACGCTTCATGAACTTTTGCCAAATGAAAAGGAGTAGAAAATGAAATTACTTAGTTACCAATATAACGATTCAATCAATGTCGGTTTACTTACACCAAATGGAGTTATTTCAATCGAAAGCCTTCGTAAATACACAGATAAAGAGCTAAATGGCTCACTTGAAACATTCATTGAGGAGAAACAATTTCCGATAATTAAACAAATTTTTGAGAAGAATGAATCTTCCTTTGGTGAATCTGATTATTTAAATTACGCTGACTTACATATTTTACCGCCGGTAAGTCGACCTGAAAAGATAATTTGTGTCGGTTTAAACTATTTAGATCATGTGTCCGAAGGACCGGACATGGATGTGCCTGAAGAACCAGTCTTATTTAGTAAATTTAATAATGCTCTTGCAGCGGATGGGGAAGATATACCTAAACCCTTAGATGGCGAACAAATTGATTATGAATGTGAATTGGTCATTATTATGGGAGAAACTGCCCAAGATGTATCTGAAGAAGAAGCGTTAGATTATGTATTTGGCTATACGATTGGAAACGATTTGTCAGTGAGAGACTTACAATTTAGATCTGGGCAGTGGCTACTTGGTAAGACACCCGACAAATTTGCGCCAATTGGACCGGTCGTCGTGACGTCTGATAGTATAAATCTTAATCAATTAAACATTTCTACAAAGCGAAATGGGAGAATCGTTCAACAATCGAATACAGATAAAATGATTTTTAACTGTGCTAAAATTATCTCCTATGTATCAAAATATATGACGCTTAAACCCGGAGACTTAATATTTACAGGGACACCTGAAGGTGTTATCTTAGGCTATGATGAAGGCGAACAAGAGTGGTTAGACTCTGGTGACGAGATACAAATCGCGATAGAAGGCATTGGGACACTTACAAATCGTATTATTTAAGGAGAGATTAACGATGTGTGGTCAATATAGTTTTTTAGAGAATAGAAAAGCGTTACTAGAGCGTTATGCAGGTACGGAATTAGATTCGAATCTACCTGAAGATGAGAGAGAAGTGTACTATCCAAGTCAGAATAACCTCATTTTACTTCCGAATAATAAATTTTACGCGATTAAATGGGGTTTTACGCCAAGTTTTGCCAAGAGACCTCTAATTAATGCACGTTTAGAATCGATTTTGGAAAAGCAGACATTTATTGAACCCTTCAAACGTAAACGCTGTTTAATTCCTGCCACTTCGTTTTATGAGTTCAAAGAAGTTGATTCACAGGAGAAGAAAGAGCGTTGGCAAATAGCTGTAGCAGGTTTAGACATATTCTCAATTGCTGGTATTTGCGAGCGCTACGAGAACGATGATGGTTCGAGTACATTAACATATTCAATGTTAACGAAAGACTCAGAAGGCCCAATGGCTGATATCCATCACAGAGTACCTGTCATCTTAAATAAACAGACAGAGAGGGAGTATTTGAATTTAAATACAGATCCCAATCAACTTCAAGAGACACTGCTGACTTTGTCTATCGATTTAACGTTTAAACAAGTGACAAATTAAAAGCAAGCTTATGGACTGTAAATGGACAGTTTATAAGCTTGCTTTTTTCATCATATTAATTATTTACGTCTTCAATAAAGAATGTTTCAATGGCAGTTACTTTAGAATCGATGTTTCCACGAGTCGCTTTTGAATAAGCACAGTCACCATGCGCTTGATCGGCGATTTCTTGCACTTCAGTTAATGATAAACCTTCAATACCTACTTCAATATTAGCAACTAGTTTAAAACCACCGAATTCTGGGTCAGTGTTAAGTCCGATTTCAATTCCAACTTTAGACTCCCCTTCTGCACCAAACGTCTTCTTGTGTCGTTCTAAAGCTGAATGGAAGCACGCGCTCCAACCTAAAGCGAATAATTGCTCGGGATTGACTGCTTCTCCAGGGCCACCCATTTCTTTAGGCATTGCTACATCTACTTCAAAACTTCCATCAATGAGTCGACTAATACCATGTCGTCCACCTGTATTCACAGCTTTAGTTGTATAACGTCTTTTTTCTGTCATTAAATATCATCCTCCATAAGTAGTATATCTATAGATTACCAATAATATTTTTGGATGCAACTTTTCTGAACGAAAATAGTGTGATATCGCAATGTGTATGATTTTACACTGAGGATAGATATTGTTACAATTAATGTATTACAAAAAGAAAGGGGTTTCACTATGATAAAATTAACTGCCTTTCCGGCGAAAGAGTTAGAGAAGGTTGATAAGTTATTCGTGACAATTGCTATGGAGTTGCATGCAACATCTGTCAGCTCCGATCAAGATCGTATTCAATTGAATAATCTTTTAGAAGAGGCTAAAAAGAGAGTTGAAGCAGAATGCGACAAAGAAGTATCAAACAAGTTTCAAGAACAGATTGAAAGAGCGAAAGTCAATGACGTTGAGTTAGTAACTTATCGAGGAGGACTCGCATTATATATTACAGAAGACGAAGTCTATTATTACCACTTAGGTATTCCGGTTGCTAATTTAGTTAATGTTGGTAAAGCACCGAACTTAACTCCACTGATTGAAAACTATCAGTACACGAACCAATATCATGTATTAATTCTAAATCGTGAGGATATTCGTTTATTCGAAGGGGATGCAACTTCTGTTAAAGAAATTGATTTTGAAGATGACGATGCGCCTAAAACTTTAAACGATGCCTTAGGTTCAGAGTTAACTGGTGGAGGAGCCAATTCAGGTGCGTATAGTGCGACAGGTGGAGGAGAACAAGGCTATCATGGTCATAATGATACAAGTCATGAAAAAGACATAGATCGTGAGAATTACTTCCGAGAAGTTGACAATTACATTCATGAAAATTATTCTTCAGCTCGTGACTTACCACTCATTCTATATGCTTTGTCAGAAAATCAAGCTGTATTTCGTGAATTATCAAAAAACCCATACTTAATTGATGACAGAATTGAAGAGTCAGGTGCAAATGCGAATTTCAATACCGTTCAAGAAAAATCACTGAACAAAAATGTTGAAATTGTTAAAAAAGAACAAGAGACTATGTTCAATCGCTTTAGAGAAACAGCACCTAAGTTTAGAATTGATAATCAATTAGATGATTTATCCATGAGTGCTATAGAAGGGCGAATTGAAGAGTTATTAGTAAATAAAGGTTATAGCCAATCAGGGACAATCACTGATAATGGTAGTTTTGAAGAATCAGACAAAGACTTCTTAAAACAACTCATAACAAAAGTGGCAACTGCTAAAGGAAAGATTTATATTGTTCCAGACGATGATATGCCGGATGGAATTAATGTCTCTGCAAGATTGCGCTATTAAGCATTAGAATATTAAAAGTGGTTCTTGAATTTTTGGTGTTGGTGAGAGAAATCTCACTGACACCTTTTTTTGTATGTACACAAAAGCCAGTGAATTCCTATATAATAAAGTTACCATACATTACTAAAAGGAGAATTCACTTGGCT
>NZ_JBGQQX010000085.1:0-4870 GCF_045528525.1 Ruoffia sp. FAM 26255
GTATTTTACTTATGACGCGATTATATGTCCCTCAGACAAATAAAAAAGATCAAGCAACAACTTATGCTGCTTGATCTTGATTAAAATGAGTCATCAACCCTATTTGACAAAGAGCCTAAAAAAATCCCATTGCCTCTTCATTGAGACAATGGGATTTTTAGTATTTTCTATGCATGGTTAATTGTATCAACAATTAATTGAATTGGTTCACTATGGTCACTAATCTTAAAGGCTTTTGTTAATTTGTCTTCAACTTCAGAAATATCTTCTGTATTCGAGTGAATAACAACAATCGGATCGCCTTTTTTAACTGAATCTCCAACTTTCGCTTTAAGAACTACACCAACCGCTGGATCGATATCATCTGTATACTTCTCGCGCCCTGCGCCAAGCAAACTACAAGCCACTCCCACTTCAAGTGCAGTCCAATCACTAATAACTCCATCACGGTCCGCTTTAATTTCAGTTTGATATTTTGCTTGTGGCAATAAGCTTGGATCATCAACAACCGCTGGGTTTCCACCTTGGTGTTCAATAAACTGACGGAGTGTTTCTAACGCCTCTCCATTTTCAATTTTTTCTTGTAGTACGGATTTACCTTCTTCTAAGGTTTCGACTTTATTCGCAGCTATTAACATTTGGCTACCTAATACTAGACATAACTCAGTTAAGTCACTTGGTCCTTCGCCTTTTAATGTATCAATCGCTTCTTTAATTTCTAAAGCATTCCCAACAGCAAAGCCAAGTGGTTGACTCATATCAGAGATAACTGCTAATGTCTTACGATTCACTTGTTCACCAATTTGAACCATTGTTTTAGCTAATTGTCGCGCATCATCAACGGTCTTCATGAACGCACCGTCACCTACTTTAACATCCAGTACAATTGCATCGGCACCTGAGGCAATTTTCTTACTCATAATGGAACTCGCAATTAATGGAATCGATTGAACAGTACTTGTCACATCACGTAATGAGTACATTTTCTTGTCTGCGGGGGCTAAGTTTCCAGTTTGACCAACAACCGCCACTTTATTCTTGTTTACTAGTTCGATAAATTTCTCAATCGGTACTTCAATCTCAAAGCCTTCAATGGCTTCAAATTTATCTAAGGTTCCACCGGTATGTCCTAGACCACGTCCACTCATCTTAGCAACAGGAACGCCGGCACTCGCTACTAAGGGTGCAAGTATAATCGTTGTAGTATCTCCAACTCCACCAGTTGAATGTTTGTCTACTTTAACGCCATCAATCCCGGATAAATCAATTTGGTCTCCACTTTCAACCATAGCCATCGTTAAATGACTGGCTTCTTTTTCGTTCATTCCTAGGAAGTATACAGCCATCATCCAAGCACTCATCTGATAATCTGGAATAGATTCATTTGTAAATCCTTCTACCATAAAGCGAATTTCCGCTTTCGTTAACTCTTCACCCATTTGTTTTTTCTCAATGATATCGACAACTCTCATAACTTACCTCCAATTCTTAGATTATTTGCTTCTTGTAATTTCTTGTACATTTCCTTCAGCATCACTTGATAATATGACATCAGGATAATTTAAAAATAAACCATGTTCGACAACCCCAACCATATTACTTAGCTCAAATGCTAATTGATGAGGATTTTGAATCACATCTAAATTTAAATCAATAATATAATTACCAGAATCTGTAATAAATAATGTATCTTGACCTGATTTTCTAAATGTAGGATTCATGCCAGACTGATCGAAGGTACGGAATAACTTCCAACTACCAAATTGAACAATTTCGACCGGTAGTGGGAATTTACCTAAAGTGTCGACTAATTTATCTTCCGTCACAATCCAAATAATACGTCGACTGTTTTGGGCAACAATTTTCTCATGGAGTAATGCGCCCCCACCACCTTTAATACCGTTAAAATCACGAGTCGTCTCATCAGCACCATCAACAAGCAAATCAATAAAGTTCACATCATCAAGCGAACGACTCTCAATGCCTAATGATTGCATTTGTGTTAATGTCTGACGTGACGTCGCAACTCCAACAATGTGTTTCAATTCGCCAGCTTGTATTCTTTTTCCAACTTCATCTATAAAGAAATATGCAGTTGATCCTGTACCAAAGCCAACTACCATCCCATCTTCCACATAATCTGCTGCTTTTCGTCCAACAGCTTCTTTACCTAAAGACATTTGTCATCCACCTTATCTTTTCTCCTATTTGAGCTCCTATTCACTTTGGTAGCCCTATCAATTAAATTATAGCATACTCATGATTACTTGTTGCCTTTGATATCGTATAAATTATCTATTTTTGTTATAATGAATGTATTGACTATATCAATAGAACAGCTTCTAGGAGGATTCAATGAAACAAGTAGTTAAAATTAAATGCCCTGTGTGTGAAACACCCGCTTCACAAGAAGTAGAAACACGTGTAAACTCAAAATTACAGCCGAACTTGAAAAAAGACTTATTAAATGGCCAACTACAATATTTTGAATGTGGTAATTGTGGTACACGCAGACAAATCGAAACAGAATTCTTATATCATGATCCAATAAAAGAATTTATGGTCTTTTTAGTACCAAACTTAAAAAATAAACAAGATCAATTGAGTACACTTTTAGAAAATGTGACTCGCGACGAGAAAGTGGACTTATCTGATTACGAATTGCGTATTGTGACACACCATGCTGATTTAATAGAAAAAATTCAATTATTTGATCATCACTATAATGACCGTGAAGTTGAAATTGTTAAATTGTTGACTGATGGGTTATTTGCGAAAGAAAAACCGAATGAAGATGTTAAATCGCGCTTCTTTTATATGAAAGATGGCGTACCAAAAATTATGTACATTACGGCTAATGAACAACTTTTAGTTGATTTTAGTGATAATTTACTTAAATTCGCCAAAGACAAATATAAGAAGATAGTGAATACAACAGAAACTGGTCAATTCCATTTAATCAATGCGGAATGGGCGGCACATGCTTTAAGTAGTAACTAATTAAATAAAACCATCTAAATCTCTTTACAAATTGCGTTTGAGATTTAGACGGTTTTTTATTATTGTTCAATTTCTTTGCGTGTATGAGCTTCTTTTACAATATAGAGTGGGCGACGCTTAGTTTCATTAAAGATTTTAGCGACGTACTTACCAACAATACCTAAACAGAATAATTGCAGACCACCCATACCAACGATGAGTACCGCTAGACTAGGCCAGCCTGGTGTTGTTGCTCCGAGAAGAACTGTCTTAACGATAATGTAGATTCCATAAATACTTGAAAGGATAAAGATAATTAAACCTAGCATACTTGCAAATGTTAAAGGCGCATCTGAGAAACTGATGATGCCATCGAAAGCATATCGAATGAGTTGGGTAAAAGACCAAGATGAATCGCCGGCGCTTCGCTCAACATTATAGTAATCTAAATACTTCACTTTATAACCGACCCAACTAAAGATCCCTTTAGAGAATCGATTTCTCTCTGGCAAGCTTAATACAGCATCGACAACTTCGCGCTTCATTAAACGATAGTCTCGAACACCTTCTTCTAATTTGACATCCGAGATGACATTATTCAACTTATAGTATAAATTGGCGAAGAATGATCTCACTGGCGGCTCACCCTCACGGCTTACGCGCTTCGTTCCTACAACATCATAGTCTTCTTCTGTAATTAATCGATGCATCTCAACAAGCATCTCAGGGGGGTCTTGTAAGTCCGCATCCATTAAAGCAACCCACTCACCTTGAGCATACTCAAGCCCTGCCATAATTCCCGCTTCTTTACCAAAATTTCTTGAGAAAGAGATGTAGCTAACTCTATCTGGATATTTTGCAGCTAATTGCTTAATAACTGCAAGTGTATTGTCACGAGATCCATCATTTACAAATAATGTCTCAATAAAAACAGATGGCAATTTCTTTTGAGTTTCTAAAATCGCATCCATAAAAATTTCCAGCGTATCCTCTTCATTATAAGAAGGAACGACAATCGTCATAATATTACTTGTCAAAATGATTTGCCTCCTTAACAGCAACTTTTTCGGTATGTACCGAATTGATTGGTTCATCTTCACTCGAATCATCTAGTAGAATTTTCCGCGATACAAAGTTAAATATCATCACAAAACCTGTGACGAAAATCTTACTTATCATGACTGCCACACCAAACCATTCTACAAATACGAACATCAAAATCTGTGTCAAGATAAGTCCGACGATACTCAGTGATAAGAAGATTGTAAATTCTTTATAGCGTTGGTCTTTTCCAAACTTACTAACAAAAATAAATCGCATACTTGCCCAATAATTAAATACGGTGGCAATAATGAACGCGATGGCTGTGCCGATTAAGTAATTCATGCCCAGTATTTCATAGCTAATATATAGCACAATAAAATCAATCAGTGTTGAGATCCCACCGACAACAGCAAAGTTAAAAAACTGTTGTATCAAACGTTTCATTCATTATCCTTCTTTCTATACTTTATTAAATCATTCATAGGTTGATAGACAAAAAATGATTCTCTTTCTATTTATGCTTACAATCAAACTACTTTATATGTGTGTTTCATTATACACACTGATTATGTTCAAAATTACTACCCTTAATAGTAACGGATTTTAGGCCAATATAAAAGCATAACATGCCGTCCGTTGTTTTATTCTCATGTTTAAAAAATGAGGTTTGTTTCCAAACCTCATTCTACACTTTAGTTGTTATATATTTATGAATATTTATCCTGAATAATTCATACTTTTAAATATTGAGTTATTCTAGTCGTTATTTTTCAATTTTGGATCACTTTATCGAAATTAAAATATTTTAATCGATTTTCTAAGCTAAAGAAAAACTTTTTAGTCTCAT
>NZ_JBGQQX010000086.1:0-4740 GCF_045528525.1 Ruoffia sp. FAM 26255
GGTGAATTAACCATATCAGAAAGGGGGTCTTTTTTCATCACCTAATGGGTGATGAAGCAGATTACTTTAAAGACTATTAAATCAATGTTAGGAAAGACTATTAGTAAAACTATGAATTATTCAGGATATTTATAGGTATAAAATTTTATGGAAATACAAAAAAACACTACAAAAATTGCAGTGCTTTAAATAACTCATCTATACATTCTCTTGAAAGTAGTGATATTAAATTATTGGTCTAAGTATTTGTTCGTTAGAGACACATTTTGTCCACGGTCATAACCATCATGATAGGCATGGCTATTTCGACTTAAATCAGGTTGTTTAAAGGCTAAAGAACCATTAATTTCTTGATTAAACTTATCTACAACATCTTGAGGAGTTTTGATAATTAAAGCAAACTTCTCATTATCATCTGCCATCTCTTCTCTTTGCTTGGCAAATTTATGGTCTAAACCATCCATAAACCCTTGATAGTAGGCTTTTCGAATTTGAGCTTGAGCGAGTGTAGAATCTTCATTATTATCTTTAATATGAATTCCTGCATAATGCTTCATTGATTCAGCAGCTAAGTAAAACACTTCATAAGCCAACTCAACATCTTCAGGGTAACCCATTAGAACAAGCTTTCTTTGCACGCTCTTCTGATGTGGTAGACGGTTACTCTGCACATAAAACATCACTCTGAAGTTTTCAGAAATGATCTTAACTAACACTTTCTCCCACCAATATAATCGCTTATATACAGAAAGGGATTTGATAATAATCTCTTGCTTTCCACCTTCATTTAACTCATCTTGAGAAATTTTATATTTAAGCATTAATTTTTGGGCCATTAATAAGGCTGTTTGACTCTCCTCGTCATTACCACCGTCTTCAGCAAGTGATAACAAATTACGTATTTTATCGAGAATTTTATCATTGATTGACACATTAATACCCCCTTGTTATGGCAATATAACTAATTTTATCATATTTTGAGACAAAATATAAATACAATGCCTAATTTAACGTAAAGTTCTTAAAACTTCTTCAAATCGATCTGGTAAATCTGTTTCGAAATTCATTGCTTCCCCAGATGTTGGATGTACAAAATGAAGCGACTGGGCATGTAAGAACTGGCCATCATCAAGTCTCGCTAATTGCCCTTTCATTTGGCCTACACCTTGACGATACAAGGGATCACCGACGATTGGATGCCCAATAAACTCTAAATGGACACGAATTTGATGTGTACGTCCAGTTTTTAACTCAACTTTAACGAGCGTATTATGTGCAAAAGTTTCTAGTACTTCAAAATGAGTGAGCGCGTATCTACCTGCATGATTGGTCGTATATTTAATACGATTACTCGGATCACGATTAATTGGCGCTTCTATGATACCTGTAGGTGTTTCAATCACTTCATTGACTAAAGCAACATACGTACGGCCCATTGAGTGGTCTTCTAATTGCTCACTCAGTCTTTGATGTGCATGATTATTTTTAGCTACAACGATGAGACCAGATGTATCTTTATCAATTCTATGTACGATCCCTGGACGGACGGTATCTTCATTATTAGATAAATTATCATCTAAATAATACACTAAAGCATTCACTAAAGTTCCTCTTGGATGTCCTTTTGAAGGATGAACAACCATATCAATCGGTTTATTAATAACCAAGACATCATCATCTTCATAAACTATATCTAATGGGATATCCTCAGGTAAGATATCCATTTGCTCTTCTTCGGGAATTTCAACGTTAATTACTTCACTCCCATTTAATTTGTAATTTGCTTTTTGATGCACGCCATCAACAGTAATATGCTGATTTTTTAATAATTTTTGAATGGTAGAACGGCTGTAAGTTTCTTCAGATAATAAGTCTACTAATACTTTATCTAAACGACCTACTTCGCCTTCTAATTCAAATTTTTTTGTTTCTTTAATTTTTGTCATTATAAAACATCCTCTGTATTTTCAAAAAATAATATTACGATAATAAGTAATACGACTCCGATTGTCAGTGCAGCATCCGCTACATTGAAAATCGGAAAATCTATAAACTTGAGTCTAAACATATCGATTACGTAACCTAAACGAATTCGGTCGATAAAATTACCAACGGCTCCACCAAGAATTAAACCGTAACTTAAACGAGTTATAAAATGATGGTCACGATTCTTGAAGATCAAATAAATAATATAAGCAGCAGCCAACACGGTAATAATTAAAAAGAAATTCACTCGACCCGAGAACAAGCCCCATCCACCACCATCGTTACGTAAGTAAAAAAAATCGAAAACATTCGTAATTCCTCTAGCTGATTCCCCTACTTGTAAATTTGTTACCGTCAAAAACTTGACAATTTGGTCAAAAACAATTAATAATATTGCAACGAAAAAAGATAAAAACATAGATACTCCTTGCCTTTAGGTTCTAAATATTTAATAATATTTGAATTGCTAATAGTGTTATTATATACTAATCTAAGTAAAAATTAAATTTATTATTTTTTAAACAATTTAAATCATTTTTAAGGAGAGTCTATGAAACATTTGAATAAAATTGTAATACTCTTAATAACGACACTATTTATTGCCGGTTGTGATAACTCAGTAGAAAGAGCTGATAAAACGGTCAGTCTCGTTCAGGAGAACGTTACAAGTATTGTTAATGAGTTAACAGAAATACAACTTGCTGAAGAGAACTTACAGGCAGAATTTGAAAGTACAATTGCTAACGCTGGAGATGATCTTACTTATTTTGCTAGTGATGATTCACCCATTCAACAAAATATTCAACGCCGTAAAGAACACTTAACTAAATTGGAAGAAGTTCGTGGTGAATTGGATACAATGATTGAGGAATTTTCTAATCAAGCTGATAATAGTCCACTTCCAACTGAACAAGTGACAAATCAAATTACTCAGTTACAGGAATTGTCTCAAGAAATCGTTACTTACATATCTGATTATCGAGAAAACATTGAAACTGAATCAATTGTTTACAAATCGATTGCAAATCCAGAAACGGATTACTCATCTTTCTTTGCTGTATTTGATAGAGTGTCACAGTTACATACGACCAATCAAATTAATTTAGAGCGTATCTTAGGGTACTTTGAACCTATCAATGCGCAATTAATTAATTTTAAAGTATATTTAGCTAATTTACAAGAATCAAATTAGGAATTTGTAATAAAGACAAGAGGAGTTTTTAATATGTCCAACTTAAAAAACAAAAAGGTCAACTCTTATACCAAAGTATTTGCATTACTTTTGCTATTGGTATTTGTTTTGGCAAGTTGTCAGCAGTCAAATACTGCTGAACAACAAGAACCGCAGTACTATACGCTACCAGAAGTAACACCAAAGTATGACAGTGAGACGGTCACTGATTTCAATAGCCGAGTTGCTACAAATGATACAAATCGTTATGAAGGTTTAGTGATACCGGATGAGCCATTGTTATCTCAACCCGAACAATTACCATCTGCTCTTTTCTATGATAGTGGAATCTCTATTCCTTATCCCGAAGATGGAGTTAAAGGTGTTTACCTAACGGCTGAGAATGTTGCCAATGAAGAATATTTTAACTACATCATTGATTACATCAATGAAACAGAATTAAATGCTGTAGTTATTGACTTTAAAGATGATTGGGGTAACGTTATTCCACCCATTGAAACTGACAATGAATATGTTCAACAAAACGTGATTGGATCGGTAGACTACGCTGAGGTATTGGGTGTCCTAGAAGAAAACGAAATTTATCCGATTGCTCGTATCACAACATTTAAAGATAATCTATTAGCTGAAGCGCGTCCAGACTTATCATTTGAAGATTCAACCACAGGTGAAACTTGGACTGATGGGAATGGTTCTAAGTTCATTAACCCATTCAGTCAAGAAGCTTGGGATTATGTTCTTACGATTGCTGAAGAAGCTGCAAAAATGGGCTTCAAAGATATTCAATTTGACTACATTCGTTTCCCTGAAGGATTCGAAACTTTCCATACTCAATTAGAATATGAAGTTGGAGAATATTCGGTTTTTGAATCAGATAATCCTGAAGAACAAGGTTATGAGCGTGTTGCCGCCATTAATGATTTTTTAACTTATGCTGATAACCGACTAACGCCTTATGTAGTTAATATAAGTGCGGATATCTTCGGATATACAGCGATTGCTGGAGATGCTCCGGATGTTCGTGGTATTGGGCAAAACTTCACCCAAATGGCTGAACGTGTAGATGTGGTATCTTCTATGATTTACCCTTCTCACTGGACTTCTGGATTCTTTGGATTTGATGTACCAGACTATTACCCTTATGAATTTACTAATACTTACATTCAAGAAGAATTATATGTGTTAGGTCCAGTTCAAAATAATGTTGTCTCAAGACCTTGGTTACAGGACTTTACGATGTTCATGGAGTACGGTCCAACTGAAGTTCAAGGACAAATTAATGCCTTAGCTGAAAACGGCATTCATGAGTATTTACTTTGGAATGCAGCTGGTGAATATACAACGGGTGTTGATTATGCTCCTGATGTAGAGACGGCACAAGTAACTGAATAAAGATAAAAGAGCTCGACTAGTTTTGCTAGTCGGGCTCTTTTTATATGTGCGCCCGGCATGGGCGATAACTTGGTGGTGAAAGTCCACTACAGACTTGGCAGTAGGAACTGTTAGCTAAAGGCAAGGGTGTCCACCGTGAGGTGGAATCTGAAGGAAGCCGGAGGCAAACA
>NZ_JBGQQX010000087.1:0-4532 GCF_045528525.1 Ruoffia sp. FAM 26255
TCTCCTTATGTTATTTGGTGGTACTTTTAATATAACGAATATCTGCGTCTTTTAGAAGACACAAAGATAGGGTTGATGACATTTTAATTTTTGTCATCAACCCTATTTATTGTAGAACCTTTTTTTAACGTCTTGCGAGGTATTTATAATCTATCTCACGTAATTCAGCATATTCACGTAGTGGACCACGTAGTAATAATTGAGTTTCTTGTAGTTCTTGGATGTTATGACAGTTGAGTAATAGAAGCATATGTTTGATTGCTTTCTCCCAATCCAGAACGATTTTTGTAGCGGCATCGACACCTTCTAAGTGGACTGTCTGAAGTAATTTACCAGATAGGCCAGTTGCTTTGGCACCAAGCGCAAGTGCTTTTACGATATCATAAAAGCTTCTGACTCCACCACTGGCAAGAATATTCACTTCTTTTTGTAAGGAAAGTGATTCCAATAAGGATTCAGGGGTTGTTTGTCCCCATTCGCCTAGTAGGCTGAAATCAATCGTATCCCGGCGGTCATTTTCGATATTAACGAAGTTTGTGCCCCCACGCCCACTGACATCGATGTTTTTAACACCTAGTGAAATTAATTCTTCCATGGTTTCTTTACTCATTCCAAAACCAACTTCTTTAACAATTACAGGAACATCTAAGCCTTCAACAATTTGTTGAATATTCTCTTTCCAAGTTGAGAAATCACGGTCACCTTCAGGCATGACAACTTCTTGGGGTGTATTCAGATGGATTTGTAAGGCATTTGCTTTTAATAAGTCAACAGCACGTTTAGCGTTTTCTAAGTCATGATGTGCACCTAAGTTTGCCATAACAAAACCATTCGGATTATTTTTACGTATAATCGTAAACGAATCTCTGACTTCAGGTTCTTTCAAAGCGACGCTGAAAGAACCTGATGCCATCGCTAAGCCTGTCTCATGTGCAAGTGTTGATAGTGAATCATTGAATTGTTTCGTATAGGTTGAACCACCGGTCATTCCATTGATATAGAAAGGAAAACGGTGTGTCGTATTTGCCCATTGAGTTGATGTATCTATTTGGTCAAATTTCACCTCGCTGAATGAATGATGCATAAAGCGAATATCATCAAACGCAGATGTTTGTAATTTACTTTGTTGTTCTAATGCCAAGTTCACATGATCATCTTTTCGTTGTTGAGCAAGTGAAGGTTGATTTTCTTTTGTCATAATTGCCTCCGATACTATGTTGTTTCCGTAGAGAAGGGGGGAGTTACTTGCAGTGGTAAAGCTACAATATCTTCCGATTCCCAATCTTTAATTAAAGTCTCTGTCTTGATATCTTTATGGCCAATAGCAATGCCGCAATC
Source organism: Ruoffia sp. FAM 26255 (assembly GCF_045528525.1). NCBI lineage: Bacteria > Bacillati > Bacillota > Bacilli > Lactobacillales > Aerococcaceae > Ruoffia > Ruoffia sp. FAM 26255. The sequence goes on from NZ_JBGQQX010000087.1 coordinate 1,339, forward strand.
GCCACCACCAGCCCCAGAGGACTTAGCAATGTATGAGTGAGGAAGGGCTGTTTCAATAAATTGAGTCAGTTCATTCGTTTCGATGTCTAGTTGATAGGTATGACTCAAATCTAAGAGTAATTGCCGATATACTTGAATCTCATCTTGAATGGCAGTTAAGTTCTTTTCTTGAAAGCCAATACGCATGCGTTCAACCGATGCTTTTGCATTCTTTAAGAATGCTTTGAATTGGTCATCAGCTTGATTTAATCGATCAAGTAATTGCCCAACTAAGTTTTCAGTAGAAGCAGGGGATTGCGTCCAACCAATCAATAAAGTTAGTTCAGCCGGAACACTTAAGGACTCAATAACAAGGTCTGGCCAATCCATTAACAGCAAGGAAGCCACCGGTGTGTTTGCGTGAACCATCTCTTTCAGCCACTCACGGTCAAAAGATTGATAATAAACCCAGCCACCAGTCGTAATTGTCGCGATATCAGCCAAACTCCCATTTGATTTCGATAAAGCCAACGCAATCGCAGCCAGTTTAAAGATAGTCACATGGTCTAATGCTTGTACTCCATGATAAGCTAATATCCCTTTAATCGTCGCTACGACAATTGCACCACTTGAGCCTAAACCGAATTTTAACCCATCTTTATTAATTAAGTCTGAATTAAATTGAATATTATAATTTAAAATAGAGACATTTAAGCTTCGTAAAAGTGATTCAGTGACACGAATCGCATTAATACAATAGTGCCAACCAGTTGCAGTATTTGGTGCAACTTGGAAATGATTATCTTTTCGATCATAATTCAAAGGACCTAATTCAGACAAATTAGTCGTTATTACTCCACCTTCAGTATGCTCACTCGCAGTAACTCGAGCAGTTAAGAATTGATCGACCGCTATAATAATAGCCGGTTGTTTCGGGAATAAAATCGCATATTCACCCGTTATAAATAATTTCCCTGGTACTTTAACGGTACTAGATTCATTGAAGGACGTTCGATTGAAAAGATCCTGTATCGATGTTTGTGTTGACAATATCTACACTCCTAACTAATCTTATGCGGTCCTTTTCCAGGTCCAGTTATAACTAGACGATCACTTGAAAAATGTTTTTCAAAGGCTTTCTTAATTTCTTCGGCCTGGCTTAAACGGCAAAGAACTTTCACGTTTGGTCCAGCATCCATTGTAAAGTAACAAGGAATGCCAGCTTCACGAAGTTCTCTGACGATGTTCATTGCAGTCAGAGATTCAGGTTCCCAATAAGTCATACTTGGATCAGCAGCAATAATCGTCGCATGCATCTTCATCGCATTATGTTCTGCGATTTGTCCAATCGTCGGAAAATCTCTATTCTCAATGGCAGGAATGATTGCTTCCAAATCTTCAGCCACTGTTTCCGGCCAAAGTTTGTAGAAAGGAGAAGTTTCGATAGTATGTTCCATTCCGACACGACTACTAATTTTCTTTTGTTCTTTATTAATCATAACAACAAGCATACCAATATCCCAATCAGCCTCATCAATCATCTCAGCAAAACTTGAATCCGATTCGTTCCCAATTCCTTTATGCCAAACGGTAAAGCCACCAAATAAACTACGAGTAGCACTTCCAGAACCACGACGAGCGTAGGTAGACAGTTCTTTATTCGATAGATTTGTCTCAAATAAATCATTACAGGCACTAGCTAAAGCTGCAAAAGCCGATGCCGAAGAGGCAAGACCGGCTGCAGTTGGAACATGATTGGTACTGTTTACGTGTACTGGTCGATGTATACCAGATAAATCTCTGAACATATTAATAAAACGCGATACTTTCTCGATCGCGTTAATGTCTTGTATTTGACCATCTAAGGTAAAGGTATCCTCATTGGATTGAGAATTCCATTCTAAAGTTGTTTCTGTATAAAATTGATCAAGCGTCAAAGAAAGACTACTTGTAACGGGAAGGAACAATTCTTTGTTTCGTTTTCCCCAATACTTAATTAAAGCAATGTTAGTATAAGCACGATACGTTGTTGTATCCATTTGTTTATGTTGCATTATAAACCTCACCTTATATTGTTTTTAAATCTAATGACCAAGTTTTTGTTGCGCCCGCATCCATCATTGCTTGTTGAATCAAATCGGCTTCGACTTTAGTTTGAGCTAGTGCGATTACACAGCCACCGAAGCCTCCGCCTGTAAGTTTAGCACCTAAAGCACCGGCTATCCAAGCAGCGTTAACGATACGGTCAATATGGGCATTTGAAATCTCTAATTGATTGAGATAGTAATGGTTATATGTCATCAAGCGACCTAATTCATTGATATCTTTCGCTTGAATCGCATCAACAGATTGTTGGACAAAGCCACCAATGGCCCTCATCACCGTTCTAATAAAATCTGGTTTCGATTCTTTTAATTGTCTCACCTTACTCACGGCTGTCTTCGTCTGACCTGGCATATCACTGTCAGCTACAACTAAGTAAGCATCTAGGTTAATTTTAATCGTTTTTGCTGTTTGACTTTTACGATAAATAACCGGTGAATTTGTACTAGCTAAAAGAGTATCTAAACCACTTGTTGATTCATGGGCGATAACCTCGGCTTGATTCACAATGAAATTCAACTGATAATTAGATATTTCTTGCTTGTAAAAATCACACAAAGCACGAACTAGCGCGACACTAACCGCAGCTGACGAACCCATACCTCGCCCTGAAGGAATCGAACTATCGATAGTAATATCCATAGGCGTATTCGCTAATTTAAAGCTACTCAGAGTCACTTCAATAGCTTGCTTAAGGTTATCTAAAGATTCCGGCGCATCTTCTATAATGCCATCATAATATGAACTATGAATGTAAGTATGATTAGATTTAGAAGGAGTGATCGTCACAGTCACATTGGCCGAATTAAAAGGTAATGCAATCGCAGGGTAGTCGTAGACAACCGCATGCTCTCCCATCAATATAATCTTACTATGAGCCTTACCTATACCAATAAGTTGTTTCGCATTTGAAGTCATTAATTTAGATTGATAATTATGTCGCTTTGATATGTCCATTTTCTACCTCCCATCACTTTTTTTATTTATCGCCGATTGTAAAATTAAGCTAGACAACTAAAACAGCCATTTGTGGTACACTCAACTTGTAATTCCGACCAAAGAATACAAAGGAGTGACCACAAATGACCTACACCCATCTTACCACGGATGAA
>NZ_JBGQQX010000088.1:0-4491 GCF_045528525.1 Ruoffia sp. FAM 26255
ATACTCGGTTTAATGTCCGCTCAAGAAGCCTACCAGACCGAATTGTCTTTAATGGAATAAAGACTTGAGTTATAAAAGAATCGAAAAGCGACATTTCCCCCATGGGGGAAACCCTATACCTAAAAGTTTAATGGGGTATGTCTTTTGAATAACAATAGTGTTGCATTTGATTTGACAACAGAGGCATTACATTGCTATAATAATTCTTGTAATACAATACAAATAATTTATGGAATAGGGGAATTTTGAAAAAATGAAGAAATCTCTTTTAGTATCATTATGTGCTTCTGTATTATTATCAGTCGTATCACCTACATTTGTTTCTGCAAAACAAGAAGAAGGTCAATTTGCTGATCTACCAGTTGTTACTTTAGAAGAAGGTCGCGCTTTAACTGAAGATTTATCACTAGTAAACGAAAACCAAGCCAAATACGTATTCTTATTCATCGGTGACGGAATGGGGAACACCCCTGTATCTGCGGCAGAATATTACTTAGGCCCAGATAATGGTAATGAAGGAAATGGTGTAGCGCAAGCACAACCTTTAAACTTCTCACAATTTCCAGTAATTGGTTTACAAAACCCAACGGATGCAGACCACTATGTGCCAGACTCAGCAGCAACAGCAACTTCATTGGGTAACGGTGTAAAGATTGATTCAAACGTGATTGGTTTAACTCCTGGCTTCACTGAACAAACAGAATCAGTAGCTGAAAAAGCAAAAGCTGAAGGTAAATCAATTGGTATTCTTTCAACAGTTACATTAAACCACGCAACACCAGCAGCATTCTACTCAAACGTTGAGCACCGTAATAACTATTATGAAATCGGTGAACAAATGGCTTTATCTGACTTCGATTATTTCGCTGGAGGATCTCTAGGAGGTCGTACGGGTGAAGAAGGTCAACCTGACTTGTACGAGGTCATGGAAGAAAATGGCTATACTGTTGCAGATACACAAGAAGAATTTGATGCAATTACTGCAGATTCAGGTAAAGTATATGCTCCAGCAGCTGTATTATCTGAAGCAGATGGTTCTTCAATGAAATACTCAATGGACCGTGACCAAGGTGAGCAAACATTAGCAGACATGGTTTCTAAAGGGGTTGAAGTATTAGGTTCAAACGAAGAAGGATTCTTCATGATGACTGAATCTGGTAAGATTGACTGGGCAGAGCATGCGAATGATGCAGCTGCTACAGTTCACGAAGTTATTGACTTCCAAAATGCTATCCAAGAAGCAATTAACTTCTACTATGAGCATCCAGAAGAAACGTTAATCGTTGTTACAGCTGACCACCCAACTGGTGGATTTACAATAGGTAACTCAGAGACAGGATACAACAGTTACTTCCACTTAATCGATAACCAAGCTGTATCTCAAGAAGAGTTCGATGTTATCTTTACTGAAGCATTAGAAGAAAATCCAGAAATGACTTTCGAAGATTTTGTTCCAGTACTAGAAGAAAACTTTGGTTTCATCATTGATTTAGAAGCAACTGAAGAAGTATTAACACAAGCAGAAGCAAGTGAAGCAGAAGCAGAAGCAGAAGAAACTGATTTAATGGCAATATCTGCATTAGATTTAGAAGAATTACGCTATGCATTTGAGCAATCTAAATTAGAGTATGAAGACCGTAACGCTGGTCAAGCTGACGTTATCAAAGGCTACCACTCTTACTTACCAATCTCTATTGCATCAACTCGTTTAGTAGCTCGTAAAGCTGGTTTTGCATTTACGACGGTTGACCACTCTCCAGAGCGTGTTCCAGTTTATGCAATCGGATCAGGAGCTGCGATGTTCGAAGGAAACTTTGAAAATAACGACATTGCTTACAAATTATTAGCAGCAATGGGTATGTACGAAGGTGGCGACACAGCAATTGCACCAATCAAAGTAACTGGTAAAGCATCTGCTGATGAAGCAACTGAAGAAGAGTCAACAGAAGAAACAACCGAACAGTCTGCAGAAGAAACTTCAGAAGAATCAACTGAAGAAGAGACTGCAGAAGAAACAACTGAAGAAGAATCAGCTGAATAATCTCTGAGGAATTCGATTAAACAAATTCTTAACGCAGCGTTATTTATTAAACGTTGCGCTTTTGAATTTTAGGAGACATTTATGAAAAGAAATTTATTTTTATTGATTGGATTGCTTTTCACTTTAATTGGCCCTAAGAGTAGTGTACTGGCTCAAGGAGAGGAACAAATTTTGTCTGATGTACCTTTTGAAGGTTATTATATTGCACCAGAAGATCATGCGATAGAAGGCTTATTATTCGAAGAAAATCAACTTTTAATTTATATTAAAGACCAACAGGATTTAACGGACCAAGCAACTGGGCTAGAAAAGAGTCAATGGTTAACCGACTTTCATTCATTTCCTTATCCAGACTTATCAAACTATTCTGAGGGCGTGCGTGAGCGTTATTTAAGCGAAGATAATTTACCTTATGATTTACAAGCAGATTATGAAGAAATTACATCAATGATTACACCTGAGATGTCGCAATTAGATATTTTAAACTTAATCAATAATCGTATTCCAGGCATTTATTATACGGAAAAAGATGGCTATGCTTATTACACAATCGCCAATCCAACAGTGCTTGAAGAAGAGGATGCGTGGAACATTCAACTATTCGGTGAAGAATTATTCGTACTTGAAGAAGTTGATGGAAAGTTGCAAGATCAAGATGGAATCACTTATAAGTATCTTGCTGGAATTACGCCAAATTAATTAATAATTGAAAGGATAAGAAGCCATTGAAAAAATGTTTGACGCTACTTTTAACTACTACTTTATTGCTATCACTGAATCCAGTGATGATTTTGGCAGAAGAAGATCATGACCATGATGCGACTGAAACTTTAGCAGCAGATAATCATCATGAACATGGAACGAATTATGCCAATTTCATACCAGCTAATATACTAAATCCAGACGATAGCGTCTATAAAGCACCTGAAGCTACTGATGATTACGTTGGTCTTTATACTGCCCAAGCTAGAGTTGAAGATTTGGATACTGATTTAGAATTGATTTTATCAATTAGTGAAGATGGTTTATTTAACTTATCCTATTATTTTGTGAATACCCCAGAACAGCAAGGTATTAGATTTTTTGCAAACGAAGAGGGTGAAGTTGAAAGTACTGAAGCAATCTATCAAGATTTAGTCATTCTTACAGGCGCTTTACGAGAGGGCGAAGGTGGTTTGGGTACAGGCTTAATTGGTAAAACTATCTCACCGGTCGTTCTTTTAGATGAGAACGGAGAAGCAGACCGTTTATATCCCTACATGAATTTAGCTTTTGATTTGAGAGAGAATCACCAGAACGCACGTGTATACCAAAATGTTGGCCTATACTTAGCTGATGATGTGGTTGCTGTAGATGTGAATCATTTAATCGGACTAGATAGTGAAGAGCAGATTATGACGCAGTTTTCATCGGTTGAAGAAGGGCATGAAGATGAATTCTTGGTAGAAAGCCACACATATGAATTACTTCAAGAGAGTTTTGATAATGATTTAATAGAGCATAATGATTTCAAGATGGCTTACCAATCTGAGAATGAATTCATGCAACTTGTCCTAGCCATGCATCTAAGAACTAACACAAGTTTTCCACAGGATACCGAAGTTGAATTGATTGACCCTGAAAGTGTTCAACTTAGTGATGACTTGAATCCTCAATACGCGATGTTAATTAATGACTCTGTCATATATGTTTTTGATGGAGAAAGCTTGTTTATGGCCGAAGATGTTGAAGAAATTGATGGTGAATATACTGCTGAAAATTGGGTAACAAATTAATTAATCGCCTGGAGGTGAAATATAAATGGCTTTTGAAAAAGATTCTGAAAAAGAAGTGAAACGCAAAGTTTATAACGACCCGCATCACCCAGACCATCCACGTAACCGTGATAAAGATAGCTCAGATAAGCAAGAGGAAGAAAAGCTTGAAGAGTCTCGTGAACAAACCTATGGTGGCGACCCACATCATCCGGATCATCCGAGAAATCGTAAGTAAGCAAAATGCAAGAGAAGAACCTAATCAGAAATGTGATTAGGTTCTTTATTTGTTGGTTAAAGACAGACTCCAATTCAATTCGTCTCAAGTTACTCCAACTCAAGTCAAACCACTATCCCATTTGTCTCAAGTAACCTCAACTCAAGCCAAACCACCATCCCATTTGTCTCAAGTTGCTTCAACTCAAGCCAAACCACCATCCCATTTGTCTCAAGTTGCTTCAACTTAAGCCAAACCACCATCCCATTCGTCTCAAGTTGCTTCAACTCAAGCCAAACCACAATCCCATTTGTCTTGAGTTCCATCCCCACAATAAATAATCGCTAAAAAAAGGTTCTACAATAAATAGGGTTGATGACAAAAATTAAAATGTCATCAACCCTATCTTTGTGTCTTCTAAAAGACGCAGATATTCGTTATATTAAAAGTACCACCAAATAACATAAGGAGAATATCTA
>NZ_JBGQQX010000089.1:0-4440 GCF_045528525.1 Ruoffia sp. FAM 26255
TGAGACTAAAAAGTTTTTCTTTAGCTTAGAAAATCGATTAAAATATTTTAATTTCGATAAAGTGATCCAAAATTGAAAAATAACGACTAGAATAACTCAATATTTAAAAGTATGAATTATTCAGGTTATTAATTACATTTTTTAATCATTATCATATTTATGCGCCCAGTTAACGCGAATTAATCTGGGCGTATTTATTTATAGAAATTTATTGTTTTTGTAATCTAATTGTAGTCCAAATACCCTTTACTAATCTATCGTTCTTTAATACAATATTCTCTATTATTATTGGACCTTATATCTTGAATATTTCTGAAAATCAAGTACTATTAAGTTAATTAAAATCTACATTAGGAGAATAAAAAAATGAAAATTGGCGCGCGGGTCTTAAAAACAGGACTAGCGATTTCACTTGCGACATATTTATCTATACTACTGATTCCTGATAACAGTGCAGCGCTTGCAGCGATTGCCGCAGTTACAACAACGATGCCATCAGTAAGAAAATCTTTCGACATGTTTACTCGTCGATTAGTAAGTAACATCATCGGTGGTCTCGTTGCGGTCTTCATGCTTTTTGCCATCGGGAGTAACCCTGTAGCCATCGGTATTGCTGCCGTAGTTACGATTGCAGTATTAAATGCCTTAAACTTATCAGATGTGTTAACATTAGCAGTTATCACACTTGTAGCAGTAATGTTAACGACTTCAGACAATTATTATCTAGCTGCACTATACCGTGTGTTAGAAACAACGATTGGGGTGATTGTTTCTTTCATTATTAATTGGTTAGTCTACCCTCCGCAACATGACAAACCTTTCTACTCAACTCTGGTCAATTTGACGAATGAAGTTTTAATATTCATTCGTGCGACACTCAGAAAGAATGTCACTTTCTCGATTCTACATCGAGATATCCAATGGGCAAGAAAAGAATATTCTACTCTAACAACTCTATTTGATTTAATGAATAATGAAGTAACATTCTCTAAGACAGAGAGAATGGGTAAAGCAAGACGATTAGTTATTTATCGTCAAATGATTAAAACAACTAAATCAGTCATTGATTTACTTGATGCCCTTCATTCGAATGATCACGTCTTTCAAAGTTTCCCAGTAGATTTAAGAATAATGCTCCGCGAACACATTGAAACATTAATGGTTGGGCACGAACAAATTTTACTTAAATTTAGTGGTCGAGTTTCAGCATCAGAAGTAAATTTTATCCATTCTCAAAAAGATTTCAAATTAGAATTTATGAAGCGATTCTTTGATCAAGCTTGGGATGAACTGGAAGCCGATACGAGCTATGAGAATGATAGTAATGGAGTCATTCACATCTTATCAGCTACTTATAATTATGAAGAATCTCTAGTAAAATTAAATAGCATTATACGTATCTACAAAGAACGTTACATTGAGTATCATGATGAAGATGAACAACTTGGTAACGAGCATCTATAATGACATAACAACAATAAAAATCCGGCTATCCTTAGTGAAAACTAAAGATAGCCGGATTTTTTATTACCTAGATTTAAAAAACAATGACTGGCATGCCATATTCAACTAATTCAAATACTTGTCCCATCATTCCTGGTGGTGTATTAATACAACCGAGTGATCCAGCTGTTTGATAAGCATTTCCACCGAATGATGACTGCCATGAAGCATCATGAATCCCTTGTGCTTGGTCATCAAAAGCAATCCAATACGACACTGGTTGAACATAATCTTGTTCAGTAATTGTATTATAACCAACTAAGTTTGTATCTTGTTCCATATTCCAAACTTGATATGCGCCTGGAACTGTTTCAGCCCCAATAATTCCTGAAACAATAGGTGTATCTAATACAAGTTGTCCATCACGGTAAATAAACATCATCTGATAAGCTATGTCGACTTCAACATAATCTTCTCCGACATAATCTCCCATACCATAACCACTTCCACCGATGACAGGTTCTCTAGTGACTTGAGCTCCGTTATGTATATCTTGAACAATCAACTCTGCTTCATCATAACGATCGATAAACCAGCCATAAGTACCGGGTTGAACTTGAACTTCACCTTGATAAGTACTACTAAAAGTACGAGGTAAGAATAAACCTGCATACTGTTCATTCAGCGAAAAAATGTATTCCTCTACAGCTTCTTGATTTACTTGTGGGTTATTATCTTCATCTAAATAAATCCAAGCGTTAATTTGCTCTTGCGGGATTGTGACAGAGTTTCCGTCGAATTCCAATGTGATTGATGTACTTTTCATTTGTTCAATGGTGTCAGCTCTTTGTATCAAGCTGTCACTTTCGGTTAACTCTGTTGGCTTCACATAGGCGTCTTCGATATTTAACTGCCCTGCTCCTGTTCCAACTGACTGAACAATCGCTTGTGCTAAACTATCTGAAGTTACTTGGTTTCCGTAAGTTTCTTCAGCGACACTTATTTCACCATTGTCATTCTTCACTAGCTGGGCATCAACTGTTGGTTCTCTTTCATCATTATTGATTCCAAGACTCGGTACCAGACCAGCCACAATATTCTCATCGATTTGAATCTGTTCTTGAATATTAACGACTTTATCGCCATTAAAGAAAGCAATTGGCCAACTCCAGCCGTTCTGGTTTTGAATGGCTTGACTCATAAGTTCATCTACTTCAGCAGACATACCAATCTGGTTCATTTCAATGTAGCCGATATTATTTTCATTTTCGTTAAAAATTAAAGTGCTCGATTCAAGGTTTTGCCCCACCGTTTCGGTCGCTTGTTGTGGTGTCATTTGACTGATTTCTACTGGTCCTGCATAAGAGCGAGGCAAGAAATGAGATTTAAAGTAAAAAGCACCCACAAAATAAATTAGTAAAATTAAAAGAACTACGATCGCAGTAATCACATAGCGTTTAGGCAACTGTCTAATTTTTTCCAATAAATCCACCTCCTATGAATATATATTTCATTCTATGACTCAGCTGCAACTTGTTCAAGGACATTTTTGAAAACTTCAATTGGCTGAGCTCCTGAAACAGCATATTTATTATTAAACACAAAGAATGGAACCCCTTGAACACCAATCGAGCCCGCTGTTGCAATATCATCTTGGACTTTTTGATGATTAGTTTGACTATCATTAAGAATCGATTGAACATCAGCTAAGTTTAGTTCTAGTTCTTGACTGAGTTTTTCAATGACTTCATTATCTTCTATATTCAAACCTTCGACGAAATGCGCTCGATAAAAACGATGGAAATAATCGTTCCCTCGTCCTTCTTCTTTTGCATACTGGAAGACTCGGTGAGCTTTTAACGTGTTTGAGTACTTTGCATCGTCATAATTCATTGTTAAACCAGCTTCAGTTGCCATGTTCTTGACACTGTCCATCATTTGTGTGACTTTATCCATTGGCATGCCTTTTAATTTCGCAAAGGTTTCATAATAGTTTAATTCAGGTTGATAAGTTCCCATTGGATCTAGTTGAAAACTTTTATATTCAATAGTCACATCGTCCTTCTCAGAAAAAGTACTTAAAGCTCGGTTTAAGTGCTCCTCAGCAATGTAGCAAAAAGGACAAACAAAATCCGACCAAATAGTAATTTCCATAAATAAATTCCTCCTAAATGATGTACTCATACATTAAGTATTCTGCTAAACCTGTATCTTCGTAATACAGTTCAATGGTATCAACCAAAACAAAGCCAGTTGCTGGATATAATTTCTTCCCAGCTCTATTTACTCCGTAAACATCAATGCGAATGGCTTTATAATTGCGTTTATTCCCGTAAGCTTGGGCAAATTGCACTAATGCTTTTGCGATACCTTTGCCTCTTGCATTAGGCATGACACCTAGAGCGTGTATCGATATGAATTCGCCTTCATCGGCTTGTATTTGCCAGTTTGCCTTTTCGTAACCTTCTGTATAGGCTTCATTAATAATCATTCCACCACAGATTTTGTCTTCTAGTTCAAAAACATAATATTGTTTAAGATTAATCGCTTCTTGAATCATTGTTTCATCAGGATAAATACCAAGTACCCAACCTGCCCCAGCCTCTACTTGCCCCGGATATTCGGTCATCACTCTATAATTGTCCATAATGATATCAAAATCACTTTGTGTTGCTAATCGAATCGACATCCATCCACCTCTTATTATGTAATCATCGTCATTAATTTTGTTTAAGTAATTAAATCTACTTATCAATTAATTTACCATAGTATTGGCTTCGATACCATGATAAAGCTTGATTTTATGCTCTTTTGTCCCATTATTTCAATATATATTTTTTTAGCTTATATTTTGAAATGAAAAAGACGACAGAAAATAAAGGTTCATGAATTTTTGATGTTGGTGGACCGAGGAGCCAGGTGACGCAGTCACCTTGGCTCTTTTTTTATTCCTATGTTTAAGTGTCTCTCTATGCAACGATAGTTTGTGTTGTGTTC
>NZ_JBGQQX010000090.1:0-4256 GCF_045528525.1 Ruoffia sp. FAM 26255
CGTTCATCCGTGGTAAGATGGGTGTAGGTCATTTGTGGTCACTCCTTTGTATTCTTTGGTCGGAATTACAAGTTGAGTGTACCACAAATGGCTGTTTTAGTTGTCTAGCTTAATTTTACAATCGGCGTTATTTAATATCACTCAGTTTGTAATTTGATTCTAATCGAAATTCGATAAAAAGAATTTAGATATAATATCTCATCATAAATGATGATGTAATTAATAAGGAGGAAAAAAATCGTGGCAAAGTATATCTTGAAACGCGTTGGACACAGTCTATTGTCATTATTTGTCATTGTAACTGTAACCTTTTTTCTAATGCGTTTAGCACCAGGTAACCCTTTTGCAGCTGAACAGCAAGTGGTTACACCACAAATTCAAGAGCAATTGAACGAAGCCTACGGACTAAATGATCCATGGTATGAGCAATACTTTACTTATGTAAAAAATGTTGCAACACTCGATTTTGGAGAATCGATGAAGTACCGAGGACGCTCAACTAACGATATGATCGCAGAAAGTTTCCCTGTATCAGTAACACTTGGGGCAGCTTCATTGTTATTCGCGATTGGGTTTGGAGTATTATTAGGCGTTATTTCGGCAATGTATCACAATAAAGCAGGTGATTATATTGCAACAATCGTCGCAGTATTAGGAATTTCGATTCCATCATTCGTACTAGCTGGATTAATGCAATATCAATTAGGGCTTCAATTAGGTTGGTTCCCAATCAGTGGTTGGAAAACGAACATGCATGTTATATTACCATCGCTCGCACTTGGGTTAGGGTATATGGGGAATATAGCCAAGATGACCCGGTCAAGTTTATTAGAACAAAACACATCAGAGTACGTGAAATTAGCAAAAGCCAAAGGGCTGAAAAAATGGGGAGTGGTATTTAAACACTCACTGAAAAACGCCTTGCTACCAGTCGTAACTTATTTAGGACCATTAACTGCAGGTATATTGACGGGGAGTTTCGTTATTGAAAATATCTTCGCAATTCCTGGATTAGGACGTCACTTCGTCCAAAGTATTAATAACCGTGATTATACTTTAATTATGGGTATTACAGTGTTCTTTGCGATTGTATTATTAGTAGCGGTATTAATCGTTGATATTTTATATGTATTCTTAGATCCACGTATTCAATTGGAAGGAGATGACAACTAATTATGACTGAAGAACAAGTGCTTTCACAAAAGAATTTTGAAATCGTTGGTGGACGCGAAGAAGATACGGACGTCTTAAGTGAGAAGTCGATCTCTTTCTGGGGCGAGGTTATGCGTGCCTTTATTCGTAACAAACTAGCAATTGTTGGTATAGTTATCTTAGCTATTATCGCAATTATGGCTATATTTGTACCAATCTTGTCACCATATGATTATGCTGAGCAAACAGGGGTATATAACTCTCCGCCGACAGCAGATTTTTGGTTTGGTACTGATAATCTTGGACGTGATGTATTCGTACGTTCATGGGTAGGGGCAAGAATTTCTCTACTTATTGGTATCTCTGCTGCAATTATTAACTTAGTTGTAGGAGTTGTTTACGGAAGTGTTTCTGGATTAATCGGTGGTCGCGTTGATAATATTATGATGCGTATCTGTGATATCTTAAACTCTGTTCCAGAACTATTAATCATTATTTTATTACTAGTTGTATTACAACAAGGTTTAGTACCAATGATTATTGCATTGTCACTAACTGGTTGGATTCGTATGGCTCGTATCGTGCGTGCGGAAGTTATGTCGTTGAAAGCTCAAGAGTATGTTCTAGCATCTAGGACACTTGGGGCATCAGCGTCTCACTTAATTCGCCGACACTTAATTCCAAACGCAATGGGATCAATTATTGTAACAATGACGTTACAAATTCCTGCTGCAATTTTTAACGAGGCTTTCTTAAGTTATATTGGTCTAGGTGTAACACCACCTTTAGCAAGTTGGGGTACTATGGCTTCAGAAGGTAACGAAGCAATCCTAACAGCACCATGGAGACTATTATTCCCTGCATTATTAATTTCAATTACTATCTTTGGATTTAATGCTGTTGGTGATGGTTTACGTGATGCGCTTGACCCTAAATTACGGAAGTAAGGTGATATAAATGACAGATAATTTATTAGAAGTTAAAGATTTGCATATCTCTTTCAAAACGTATGCTGGTAAAGTACACGCGGTTCGTGGGGTTAATTTTGAACTGAAAAAAGGTGAAACATTAGCCATTGTTGGTGAATCTGGATCAGGTAAAAGTGTGACAAGTAACGCAATTATGCGTTTAGTACCACAACCACCAGGAATGTATGATCAAGGAGAAATTATATTTGACGGTAAGAATATTTTAGATTTAAGTGAAGATGAAGTCACACAAATTCGTGGGAATGATATCGCGATGATCTTCCAAGATCCAATGACTGCTTTAAACCCAACAATCAAAATTGGGCATCAAATTACTGAAGTATTTAATATTCACCGTAAAGATATTAGTAAAGCTGAAGCGAAAAAACGCGCGATTGAATTACTAACATTAGTTGGAATTCCGTATCCGGAAGAACGCTTTGAACAATATCCACATGAATTCTCAGGTGGTATGAGACAACGTGTTGTTATTGCGATTGCTTTAGCAGCTGAGCCTAAATTACTTATTGCGGATGAGCCGACAACTGCCTTAGACGTAACTATTCAAGCTCAAATTTTAGAATTAATGAAAGAAATTCAACAAACAACAGATACAGCCATCATTTTTATTACCCATGACTTAGGGGTAGTTGCGAACGTTGCTGATAAAGTGGCTGTAATGTATGCAGGTCAAATCGTTGAATATGGTTCTGCTAATGAGATTTATTATAATCCAAAACATCCATATACATGGGGCTTACTAGGTTCGATGCCGGACTTAGATAGTAATAATGAAGAGGATTTATATACAATTCCAGGAGCGCCACCAAACTTAATTAATCCGCCTAAAGGGGATGCGTTTGCACCGCGTAATCAATTCGCTTTAGCAATTGATTATGAACAAGAACCACCTTTATTTAAAGTGAATGACGAACATTATGTTAAGTCTTGGTTAATGCACGAAGATGCACCACATATTCCGGTTCCTGATATCATTCAGAATCGTATCGATCGTTATACATCACAATCGAAAGGAGATGCATAATTGATGGAGAGAAAAAAATTACTAGAAGTTAAAAACTTAAAGCAATATTTTGGTAAGAAAAAGAATCCAGTTAAAGCAGTAGACGGCATTTCTTTCGATATCTATGAAGGTGAAGTATTAGGTCTTGTAGGTGAATCAGGAAGTGGTAAGTCAACAACTGGCCGTTCAATTATTGGTTTATACAACATTACAGATGGAGAAATCTATTACGATGGTAAACTCATTAGTGGAGATAATTCTCACGATGAAGCGAAAGAATTAGCAACAAACATTCAAATGATTTTCCAAGATCCATATGCTTCATTAAATCCGCGTATGACGGTTGGGGAAATTATTAGTGAAGGTTTCGATATTCATGGATTATATAAAAATAGCCAAGAACGTTTAGACCGTATCTCTGAATTGCTAGCATCTGTAGGATTGAATGCTGAACATGCGGGACGTTATGCACATGAGTTCTCTGGTGGACAAAGACAGCGTATCGGGATTGCCCGTGCTCTAGCTTTAGAGCCTAAATTCATTATTGCTGATGAGCCAATTTCAGCCCTTGATGTTTCAATTCAAGCACAAGTTGTTAACTTGATGAAGCAATTCCAACGTGAACAAGGATTAACTTACTTATTCATCGCCCATGACTTATCAATGGTTAAATACATCTCAGATCGTATTGCCGTTATGTATCGTGGTAAAATCGTTGAATTAGGTAACGCTGATGAGATTTATAATAATCCAGTACATCCTTATACGAAGTCATTGTTATCAGCAGTACCAAAACCAGATCCAATCAGTGAAAGTAAGCGTCAACGTGTTGCTTACTCTCATGAAGAAGTTCTTGAAGAAGAATTAGCAACACACGAAGTTGGACCTGAACACTATGTATATGCTGCTAAGACAGATGTAGATAGATGGGTTGGACAACAGACAACAATTTAATCAAGCTTTCTAAACACAGGCATCTTATTGGGGCTCTTTGTCAAATAGGGTTGATGACTCATTTTAATCAAGATCAAGCAGCATAAGTTGTTGCTTGATCTTTTTTATTTGTCTGAGGGACATATAATCGCGTCATAAGTAAAATACGGTCTCTAAAA
>NZ_JBGQQX010000091.1:0-4044 GCF_045528525.1 Ruoffia sp. FAM 26255
GAGAACGCACTATTTTGTAGAAAAATTCCCAATTTTTCCAAGAACGATTAATTTATTCAAGAAACCAGCTTAAATTATAGAGCTATGAATTATTCAGGTTAATTATATAAATATATTACACTCTCAACAAAAAATATAGCCTATATAATATTATACCTTATGGAGGAACTGAAATGTACACTGTCATTTTTTGTATATATTTTTTAGAAAGTTAGTAGTCCCCTTCCTTGCAAATTGATATCAACTTGGTTGTACTCTTCTACTTTCTAAATAGTATTTTCTAGTGTAATTTTTCACACTCTCTTCCGGGACATAATGTTCGACGTCTATAACTAACTTATTTAAATTAGCCACTGTTTTGTTTATGGCTAAAGCATTATGTTTATCTAGTGAGGCATTCCCTTCATCGATTAAGAGTATTGGTTTATCAAACAGAATTGCTCTTGCAATTTCTACTCTTTTCAATTGTCCTCCTGATAATCTTTCTCCATCTTCTCCGATTAGATAATTTAAACCTACTTGCTGTATTAATTCTTCTAACCCTGCTTTTTTAATTGCTTCACTTAACTTTTCTTCGCTTACTTCTTTTCCTAATGTAATATTGTTTCTCAGTGTGTCATTAAATATAGCAACCGTTTGGGGAATTAAGCTCACATAATTGTATAATTCATTTTTGCTAATGCTTTTCATATCTTCGCCATTAATGAAAATTTCACCATTAGTTGGGGTTAATTTTTTTGTCAGTAATTTTAAAAATGTCGATTTACCACTACCTGAAGCTCCTTCTAAAAGTACATTATCGTTTGAATTTAATGTTAAATCTAAATGCTCAAAAATTTTCTTGTCCTCATAATTGAATGAAACATTTTGAAAAACAACCGAATCAATCTTCTGGTTCCTTAATACATTGGTATCATCTGGCTGTTTGAATTCCAGTGTATTAATTATCGTCTTCTTGATTTCTCCTATACTGTTTAACTTGTTTATACACTGCGATAATCCTAAAAAATTATTTATGATCCAACTACTGGAGTATTGAACGGCTACAAAAGACGCTAACGAAATTCGCCCTTGAATAGTAAAGTAGATACCAATGCCAATCGGAAGATACAGAAATAAATATGATAAAGCGATGACCAATGCATTCGATAATGAGATGGCATTATTCATGTCTTTAGTACTCTCTTCTAAACCTTTTACTTTCAGATAAAAATTTTTAATGAAATAATTTTCGGATTTATATGAAGCTATTGTTTCAGCCCCACTTAAGATATCCTTTAGTATAGAAGAAAAAGATTTATTCTCTTTTGTCCAATGACTATTACTTTCTTCTATTTTTTCTTTATAAATGTTTGTAAACAGTGGTGTTACTGATGTAAATACTAAAAAGATAACGGTCAATAAAAAACTGTTGCTCATAGAAAAAGTCAAAATAACAACTAGAGTAACTAAATAGCTGACGACATTGAATAGTTGCTTTACGTAATTTTCTTCAAGTAACTTGAGATCGTTCATAAAAAATGATGTATTACTTGATACTCCTTCGGTTTTACTTAAAGAAGTCTCTTTTTCTAAAATTTTCCTTATTAATTCAGTCTTTAAAGACGTGTTAAAAAAAGCAATATTCTTATTTGTCCAAAAATCTTTTAAATAAGTAATAATAGAAAACAATATGTAACCCAAGACAACAAGAATAATGTACTTTAATAATAGAGAGGTGTCTTTTTCCTCAATAACCTTAAAAATATACGCATAAGTAGCGGCATTAAAAGTAGTCTCTACTGCTGCAAGTCCAATGAAAATAAAAGCTGCAACTAGGTACTGTTTATTATAAAATTTAATCATTTGTATCCCTCCGTATCCGTTTGTACTGTTATTTTATCATTTTTCGAGCACTCTTTATGTTATGATATGGGTCATAAACTACCCAAAAAATACGGAGGTACATCAGTTGATAGGATTAACGTTTAGAAAAATACGTATGCAGAAAAACATTTCACAAAAAGAAGTTTACACAGGCATTGTTTCTAGATCTTTCTTTCAAAAATTTGAGAAAGGACTACACTCTATTTCTGTAGAAAAATTTCAAGAATTGTTAAATAGGATAAATGTATCTTACGATGAATTTATGTATAAACATCATGGGAAACTCTTTACCACAGATGATTTTTTAGTGACTATTTTTAACGCTTACTGGAATCAAGATCCACATTCTTTAACCAACCTCCATAACAAATTACGCTTTTCGTCCAATCAAACAGAAGTCTTTTTGAGCAGAGTTGCACTATTATTCAAACTTATTTTATCAAAAGAGTCAGATGGTGATTTAAGTTTCGACTTTATCTTTAACTATCTAGACAGAATAAGCAGCTGGACCTTTTTTGAAACAAAATTATTTAATAATATTATGTCTATAGTCCCTTCTAAGAAAAGAAACCAATATTTCAAAAAAGCACAATTTTTTTTCGACAACAGCAAAGGACTAGCAGCCGTTAATAGTGAATTTGCAAACTGGCATTCTCATCTTTATGTCAATTTTATCCATTTAACTTTGGAAGAAAAAGAACTCAATAGAGCAAAAATAGCTATTGAAGACATGCGGATAAGTCGACAAAATTTATATACCAGTGAGCGGAATGAACTGGCTTATTTATTTTTAAAAAACTTAATCCGTCTTTATGACAAGGAAGAAAGAGACCAAGCAATAGAAGCACTAAAAAAAATAACCGATTTGTCACAAATAGTAAATAAGTTGAATAATGAAACCTATTCAAAATTGGTCACTACTCACCAAGAAAAGACTGAACCATTGCATGCTAAAAGCGAAAACTAATCAACCCTATTAAAAAACTACATAATCTCTGGCTTGTTACGCTCTTAATCAAATCTATGCCTTATGCGAGAAGGCAAACTTATAGATAATTGGATATTTTCCTGCTGGAGCGATTGATTTTGAAAAAAGTTTATAGAGAGATAACATCACTAGAGGAATGTCTGCCTTATCGTATTAAATCAAAAAGAAATAACTAAGAAAAAAATAGAACCTCTTCTGGGTCGTAAAATCAGAAGAGGTTCTATTTTTCTATTTATTATTCTTGTATCAAAAACAATCGTTTTTGAGAGAAAGCAAGAGAGATATAAGGAGAAATACATAGTTACAATCAAGTAAACACTACTCGCAGGCATTGAAGCCTTAAATGGATTCAATGAATGAAAAAACAGTATCTTATTTATTACGGTTTTTAAAACTATTGATTATACTATTTAAGTCTTTTATGTCAAAAGAACCTTCTTCAGCTTTACTAATAACAGAATTTAAATTTTTCTGTCATTTGAAGTGGAAAGATATTGATGAAGTAAACCAAACATTAACTGTGCGAAGAGTCCTTGCTCAAGGGGAACATGGTACTATCTTTCAATCACCCAAAACTAAAGCAAGTCATCGCACAATATCTATCGACAATATAACCATGGATTTATTAGTTAACTGGCGTAATATTCAAAGAAAAGATTTATTATCCTTTGGGATTAATGCTAATGGTCCTGAACAATTAGTTTTTACAAACCAAAAAAATAATCCTTTAAATCTATACTATATTGGAACTGCTCTTCAACGAATAACAAAATTGCATAAACTAAAACATATTAATGTTCATGGTTTTAGGCATACTCATTGTGCATTACTCTTTGAAGCAAAATTAGAAATGAAGGAAGTTCAAGAGAGACTCGGTCATGCCAATATTGAAACTACAATGAATATATATGACCATGTAACTCAGAACAGAAGAGATGAAGCAGCAGAAAAGTTTGCTCAATTTATGTCTTTTTAACAAACCGTACAACATCTCGTACAAGATTCTTATTTTCAAGCAATAAACAAATAATCATTTGAATTTTAAAAAGAGAAAAAATATATTTATTTAGAGGTTCATGAATTTTTGATGTTGGTGGACCGAGGAGCCAGGTGACGCAGTCACCTTGGCTCTTTTTTTATTCCTATGTTTAAGTGTCTCTCTATGCAACGATAGTTTGTGTTGTGTTCTC
>NZ_JBGQQX010000092.1:0-3943 GCF_045528525.1 Ruoffia sp. FAM 26255
ATTTGTAGGTTGTTGTTATTTAATTCGTTCGCATCTTTAATCGCTTCGACAGTCGTTCCGAATTGTTGCGCGATTTTGTAAAGGTAATCTCCTGCTTGAACAGTGTAGTAAGTTTCAGACGGCGTTTCTTCATCGTCGTCATCTTCAGAACCGTCGGGGATAAGTAATACGTCCCCAATTTGTAGGTTGTTGTTAATTAATTCGTTCGCATCTTTAATCGCTTCGACAGTCGTTCCGAATTGTTGCGCGATTTTGTAAAGGTAATCTCCTGCTTGAACTGTGTAATAAGTTTCAGACGGCGTTTCTTCTTCGTCATCTTCCTCAGAACCGTCCGGGATAAGTAATACGTCCCCAATTTGTAGGTTATTGTTAGTTAAATCGTTCGCATCTTTAATCGCTTCGACAGTCGTTCCGAATTGTTGTGCGATTTTGTATAAGTAATCTCCTGCTTGAACTGTGTAGTAAGTCTCAGACGGCGTTTCTTCGTTACTATCGTCGTCATCTTCTTCAGCAGAATCAGAAGGTATGAATAAGACATCACCGATTTGAAGGTTATTACTTACAAGGTTATTAGCTTCTATTAAATCTTCAGTTGTGATTCCAAAGCGATTTGCAATTTTATATAAGTAATCTCCTGGTTTAACTACATAATAATGACCATTTTCCGAAGTAGGTTGAACGGTTTGTGTTTCGTCTACCGTAGTATCAATCTCTTCATTAGTCGTTTCGTCAGTGATTTCAGAAGAAGTCTCTTCTTCTGGAGTTTCCTCATTAGGAGATTGAACAATTAATTGATCTCCGATTTGTAAATCATTTGATGATAAATTATTCCATTCAATCAATTCATCTACTGTCACATCGTATTGAGGAGAAATATTATATAGATACTCCCCAGCTTCAACTGTATGAGTTGTTTGTTGAGCCTGAACATTCAGTGAGGCAACGCCTAATACTGCTACTACCGCCAATGCACTCATTGACGATGTTAAAATTTTTCTTTGTAATTCCATTTCTATTGCTCCTTTTCTTAAATTGTATTGTTACATAAATATTACGCAAACGTTACATTCATGTTAACTATAATACAGGATAATGTCAATAGATGACCTTGAAAACTCTTACATTTTTCTTAAACTTCTTAAATAATTCATAAATATTAACCGATCATAGGATTTTAGATGAATTTGAATGGGGAAAGAGGGGGCGGGATTCCAATTTCCCCTGTCACAGAATGACGCGTCCCGTTAGCTGTCTAATTTCCCGTGTCACTCCATGACCAGTCCTGTTAACCGTCTAATCTCCCATGTCACTCCATGACCTGTCCCGTTAACCGTCTAATTTCCCTTGTCACTAGATGACCAGTCCCGTTAACCGTCTAATTTCCCGTGTCACTCCATAACGTGTCCCGTTAACCGTCTAATTTCCTATGTCACCAAATGACCTGTCCCGTTAACCGTTTAATTTCCCTTGTCACCAAATGACCCGTCCCGTTAACCGTCCAATTTCCCTTGTCACTAGATGACAAGTCCCGTTAACAAAAAAATCCCCATTGCCATTTAATGACAATGGGGGATTCAAATCCTAGTCTAATGAATCAACTAACTCTTTTAGTGCTTGAGTAATTTCTTCAGGTAAGCTATCTTCGGGATTTTCTTTGTTGTAATTTTGAATGTAGTCTAATCGAACTTGCATTCTGGCTTTTAATAATTTTGTATATTCAGGATCATCGAATGGAATAGGGAACTTATCTAATGGAAGGTACTCGAAACTTTTGATTGGTCCAAAGTTTTCAAATTCACCTTTGCCTTCAACAATTGCTTCAATAACACCGAGGGAATCTTCAGGAGTTACTTTTTCACCAAGGAATTCACCTGTGTTAATGATGTAGGCATCTACGCCGTCTTCGAATAATGACTTAAATTTGTCAAAATCTTCTACTAATGGATATGCCCGGAATGGATTTGCGTAAGGTTCAATAACTAATTGGTCTAAACTATCTGTTGTATTCTCAGCACTTGTTCGTTTTGTAGCTAAAGTACAACCAAATGTTGATGCAAGTAGTGGATCCGTTATTTTAACTAAAGGTGGTAATGCGTCATCTTTCATAATCCAATAGATAGCATTGATTGGATCTTCAATCTTATCAACCCGGTTAGGTGTTGAATATCTGGATTTAACTGTACGGCCATTTCCATTTCGAATATCTTCTGTGACAAGCACACGTTCATTATGTTCATTTAATGTAACCCCAACGTTTTGAACAGTGACAAAATAATCTTGTTCCACATGTCCAGCAGGGTAGTCACTCGTTTTATCAAAGTATGATGGTTCTAAAGCTACAGATGAACCGTCTTCAGTACTAATAATAAACGCATCATCGTGAAGAACTTCTATTTCGTATTTGTCGTCGTGTTTGGCATGAGTTAAAGTAGATTTCCCTGAGCCAGACAGTCCAAAGAAAGAAGCGACATGATTTTCGATGTCTTTTGACTTAAATTTCTTCAAACCACCATGACAAGCCACATAGTTATTACGATGTGCTGATGCCCATGCCAGCGTTAGCGTTCCTTTTTTAATTTCACCAAAGTAGTTCATTCCTAAGATACAGGCAACATTTTGATTTGCATCAATATATGATAAGCCCAAAGGATAATCAGGATGAGACCAATCAGGATCATAGAAGATAAAAATATCATTCTCATCATATTCCTTAGAATCTTGATAGCGATTTGCATACGTATCATTTAATATTTGGAAGTTCATTAACCAAGAATACATATTATTACTTTCTTTTTCAGGCATTGTAATGTGAGCGCGCACCATAAAGTCTTCATCTAAACCAACAATACCCGTCGTTTTGATAAAGGGTCTAAAGCTCGCATCGTAAATTGCCTCACGAACAATAGGGAAGAGTTCTTTATCTTCCTTTGAATCTAAACCGACGATTCGTCGGGCTTGTGCTGTTCTACCAACTGTAGCACCATTATTTACAAGTAAAATATTTGCGTCTTGTGGCAAATCTAATTCCTCAGCATGTTTAACGGTAGCATCTAATACAATTGTTTGCGGTGCATTTTTGGCCAATTCATACGCTTCTTTGACAGAAGTAATTTCTCGTGTATTATTTGAATAAAAGGCAGTTTCAACAGTTGTCTTTAAAGAAGAGAAGTGCGGGTTTCTTTTGCGAATAGTTTCAGTCGAGTGATTCCTAATAGTTCCCATAATTACCAACCTTTCAAATTTTGTTTAAATAATATTGCTGACATAAAGAAACGTAAAACATTAGAACATTCCTATATAAATATATTATATCCCTGTTCAAGTCTTTTGTTAAGCGTTTTCACTTATTTCAGTCAGAAACACAGCTTAGAAACAGAATTATAAAAAGTTAAAACTATTTTGTTAAAAAGCTTTACATTTACTAGATCCAATGTTATAGTATTAATTGTAGTATTATTAGTTAACAAATTAATTGGCTTTTTATTCATTTTAGATTAAATCCAACAATTTTAAAACGATATATTGCAAATACAACGTGCATAGAGCACACATGGAGGAAATTTTTTATGAATACAGGTACAGTTAAATGGTTTAACGCAGACAAAGGTTTCGGATTTATCGAACGCGAAAATGGTGGAGATGTTTTTGCACATTTCTCAGCTATCCAAGGTGATGGGTTCAAAACTTTAGAAGAAGGACAACAAGTTTCTTTTGATATCGAAGAAGGACAACGTGGAGAGCAAGCGACTAACATCGTTAAACTATAATTCACATTAAAAATTCAGGGCAGCCTAGCAATAGGCTGCTTTTTTATTTTGGTTCTACAATAAATAGGGTTGATGACAAAAATTAAAATGTCATCAACCCTATCTTTGTGTCTTCTAAAAGACGCAGATATTCGTTATATTAAAAGTACCACCAAATAACATAAGGAGAATATCTA
>NZ_JBGQQX010000093.1:0-3941 GCF_045528525.1 Ruoffia sp. FAM 26255
ACACCTTTACCATATCAGAATGGGGTTCTTTTTTCATCACTTAACAGGTGAAAATGAAAAAGTAAATTTAAGCTGCCGTTAGGCAGTTGGCACATGTTTTCAACGAAAAGTATGAATTGTTCAGGTTAGATAGATATCGGTAAAATTAAATAAAAAGTATAAGGAGTTGTGAATCAGTGTTCCTAGAAGAATTGATTCAAATTGTTAGCCCACCCATTATTCATATATTAGAATTAATCGGAATTTTTATTATTTTTTTCGGTAGTTTAAAGGTACTTTGGATTTTTATGAAATCTGGCTTTAACTTTCATGATAAAGCGATTACGATTACTTTAGGTGAAGTCCTCGCTTTGAGTTTACAGTTTAAACTTGGGGCAGAGGTTATTAAGACGGTCGTTATTCGAGATTTCCAAGAACTGATTGTATTAACCGTAGTTGTAATTCTAAGAATAGTTCTAAGTTTTGTCGTTCACTGGGAAGTAAAGAACGCGAATATGGAAGAACGCGAGCGTTTAATGACCGATTCAGATAGTTTCGATTAATCAGCACTTATTATATACATACAAATACACCTTATTATTCAATATTCTTACTCATTTGAATAATAAGGTGTATTTATGTAAATGTTACTAATCTAAATTAAATTCATCTTTGAAAAATTCTTCGCGTTTTTCAAAACTAACTTCTTCGTGGATTTCATGTAACATCCAAATGTAATTTGAGTTATCCAAGAACATTCCATTAGTTACACCCATCTTAGGCATATGCATAAGTTCTTGAATGACAGAAGCGCCATTATCAATTGCATTTTGGAACGTGTCTTTAATGTTAGGTACCATCACATTGAACCATAAAGTTTTAGGATCATCTTCTGTAGGTGCTAATAAATTATACTCAGCATTAGCATCTAAAAGATGGAAGCGAGTGCCGTATAAAGTAAACACTGCTTCGTTTAAACCTGTAGGGAAACTTGTTTTTTCAATGACTTCTAATGCATCAGCAAAGATTGCTTGATACATTTCAAGTGCTTTTAGTGAGTCTTCAACAACGAAATCAATCTCTACGCCTGTAATCATCTATTTGTTCTCGCTTTGATCATTACTGAAGTAATCAGCTACAACCGTCGCCATTGCACGGGCAGCAATCATCATTGAGCCTTCTTCGATATCGAATTTAGGACGGTGATGTGGGAAGGCTTCTTTATCTACTGGGGCTGCACCAACATAAAAGAAAGAACTTGGAACTTCTTTAGCGTAGTAAGCGAAGTCTTCTGATGGAGACATTGGTCCTGATTTAACAACTTCTGTAACATCTTCAAGATTAGCTTCAGATAAAACTGCACCAATGTGTTCTGTTAATTCTGGATCATTGTATAGAACAGGGTAGTCATTTGCGTAGTCAAGTTTGCAAGTAACGTTGTACATAACTTCAAGACCTTTCACGATACGTTTTACTTCGACTTCTATTTTTTTACGTACTTCTTCAGACATACCACGAACGTCACCTTCAAGGACTACTGAATCTTTAATAGCGTTAAATGATCCTTTACCGTCGAAAGAACCGATGGTTACAACACCTGTATCGAATGGACTTAAACGACGTGAAACAACTGTTTGTATCGCTGTTACAAAGTAACTAGCCGCAACAATCGCGTCATTCGCTTCGTGAGGACTTGAACCGTGTCCACCAACACCTTGTACTTTAAGAACAAATTTCGCACGACCATTTTGTGCTTCACCTGGTACGTAATGAATTTCTCCATATGGTTTGTTAGACATAACGTGGATACCAAAGGTATTATCAACACCGGCTAAGACACCGTCTTTAATCATACCGATAGCTCCTCCTGGTGGAACTTCCTCAGCATCTTGATGAATTATAACAATCTTACCTTCGAACTCATCTTTTAATTCGATTAAAGCATCAGCTAAGATAAGCATGTAAGCAGTATGGGCATCATGACCACATGCATGCATCACACCTGGGTTTTTAGATGCAAAGGGTAAACCAGTGGCTTCTTCGATAGGTAGTGCATCAAAGTCAGCACGGATAGCTAACGTTTTACCTGGGTTACCAGAATCAATCGTTACTTTAACCCCGTGATTACCAACATTTGTTTGAACATCTACATCTTTATCTTTGTAAAAGTCCGCGATGTATTTAGAAGTATTCACTTCTTCAAAAGATAGTTCCGGATTTTCGTGTAAGTAGCGACGAATATCAATCATCTGATCTTTATTTTCTTCAATTTTTGCTAGTAATTTCTCTAACATTGTATGCCTCCTAAGATTTTTCTTACTTTAATCATCTTATTCCTATTTCAGTATATTTTCAAGCTTTGCCGCTTGTGTTTCCTTTATTGTTAGTCGATTAAAAATTGGCTATAATACAATTGAGAAACTGTAAAGACGGCTACTAAAAATTTACACACGAGATTTTAAAAACGCTTATACTACAGTAGGTTTTCTGAAAAAAATTAAGTTATAACGAACAATATGATTGTTTCATTAATGTTCGTGCGTAGAAGTATTGAAGGGTTTACTAGGTGCCTTATAATTAGAAAACAGACAGGGGTTTTATTTGATTCTAATATAAAGTATGTAGCTGACAATATAAAAGATGTAATAATACGATGGAGGTAGTTAAGAATGGCTGAAAAAAATTTAAAACAGACCCCACTTTTTGATTATTATGTTGAGAAAGGGTTAAAATTAACTGATTTTGGAGGCTGGGCACTGCCAATCCAATTCACAAAGATTCAAGAAGAACATGATGCGGTGCGTCAAACGGTTGGGATTTTTGAAGCTTCTCATATGGGGGAAATTTTAATTAAAGGTTCAAATGTGCTTGAATGGTTTAATCAAATCATCACGAACGATACACAAAGAATTTCATTAAACGACGCACAGTATACTGCCATCGTGAATGAGAATGGCTATACTTTAGATGATTTGATTTATTATTATGTTGCAGAGAATACATTATTTGTCACTCCCAATGCTGGAAATAAAGACAAAATTCTAGCATGGTTGAATGAGCATAATTCCGATAACACAGTCGAGATCGTCGATCAATCAGCAGAATACGGATTGATTGCGGTTCAAGGTCCAAATTCTGAAAAAGTATTAAAGGAAATTGTAGCACCTGAAGTGTTAGAATTAAATAATTTCCAAATGTTCAGTCAACAAACAATTGCGGGTGTTGATTCAGTGCGTATTTCTAAGACAGGTTACACAGGTGAATTGGGTTATGAATTATATATTCCATGGTCAGAGACAACCGAAGTTTGGGAGACGTTGCTTAACGTAGGTGAGTCTTATGGACTGAAAGAATGTGGTCTAGGAGCAAGAGACACCTTACGACTTGAAGCCGGTATGGCTTTATACGGCAATGATCTCAGCGAGGAAATTACACCGATTGAAGGTGGAATTGCTTTTGCAGTCGATTTAAATAAGGAGAACTTTATTGGTAAGGAAGCCCTTGAGACAGTGAAGAACGATCCGAATCGTTATATGTCTCGTGGCTTTGAACTGACTGGAAAAGGGATTGCTCGTCAAGGATATAAAGTCTATGAAACAGAAGAAAGTACGAAAGTCATTGGGGAAGTAACATCTGGAACAAAATCACCAACCTTTAAAAAAGCAATCGGTTTTGCACAAATTAGAAAACCATTTGCCAAAATAAACGATCGAATTTTTGTTGAGATTCGTAATAAACGCGTACCAGCGAAGATTATTTGATTTGTCAAATTAAGCTAGACAAAACAGCTTCATCTAAGTAACTCAAAAATACTTCCAACGGTGTTTGGTAGTGCAAGGATTTCCGTGGAATCGTGTTCCGTTTGTGTGCAATCGATGACACAAAGCTTTGGTCTACTTGATTAAAGTCCATTCCTTTTGGCAGTCCGTCTCTGCGTAATAAACCATTGGAATTCTCATTCA
>NZ_JBGQQX010000094.1:0-3905 GCF_045528525.1 Ruoffia sp. FAM 26255
AGAGACCGTATTTTACTTATGACGCGATTATATGTCCCTCAGACAAATAAAAAAGATCAAGCAACAACTTATGCTGCTTGATCTTGATTAAAATGAGTCATCAACCCTATTTGACAAAGAGCCAAAAGTTAGTAAAACCTTCCGATAAAAGTATTTTCAATTTGAATCCAAATCAACAGCAATCATTAGGACGATTATTCAATTAATCGTTAAAAATCTCATCCTCTTTAGCTTTAGTTAATTCTTCGATTTTTTTAGTTGAGTCATCAGTAATTTTTTGGATATCTGATTCATAATCTTTTACATCATCTTCAGTTAATTCTTTTGCTTTTTCAAGCTTTTTAACTGAATCAATAACGTCACGACGAATATTTCGGATAGAAACTTTTGCATTTTCTTGTTCTTTTCCGACAACTTTCGCTAATTCTGCACGTCTTTCTTTCGTCAATGCTGGAATTACTAAACGAATCACGTCTCCATCATTTGATGGTGTAATACCGATATCACTTTGTAAAATAGCTTTTTCAATATCAGTTAAGCTAGATTTATCATAAGGTGATATAACTAACATTCTTGCTTCTGGACTTGAAATACCCGCAAGTTGATTCAATGGCGTTGGAACACCATAATAATTTACGTTTACACGGTCTAATATACTTGCATTTGCTCGTCCAGCACGAATTGAAGCAATTTCGCGTTGATAAGCCTCAACGGACTTGTTCATTCTTTCTTTAGTTGTAGATAAAATTTCACTCGGTGTCATAAAAAAATCCTCCTAATAATACTCTATAGTTCAATTTAACTCATTATACCATATTTCATGTATAATGAGTATTAAATCAGACATTCAGATGGATATGATATGTTTATCACTAACTATCGTCAATAACTATTAAGCTTTAAAATATGTACTATTGATTATTTAGTTTTGCTTCAACTGTTGTTCCGATATTTTCTCCAAGAATAACACGGCGAATATTCCCTGATTCATTTAAGTTAAATACAACTAAAGGTATGTCATTATCCATACTTAATGAACTTGCAGTAGAATCCATCACTTTCAGGCCTTTTGAAATAACATCAAGGTGAGTTAAGTTATCATACTTAACGGCAGCTTTGTTCTCTTTTGGATCAGAGTCATAAACACCATCAACATTATTTTTTGCCATAAGGATAACATCCGCATTGATCTCAGCGGCACGTAATGCTGCTGTTGTATCAGTTGTAAAGTAAGGATTCCCTGTTCCACCAGCAAAGATGACTACACGGCCTTTTTCAAGATGACGAATTGCACGACGACGAATATACGGCTCTGCGATTTGACGCATCTCTACTGAAGTTTGTACACGTGTTGGAACGCCTCTATTTTCTAATACATCTTGTAATGCTAAGGCATTCATTACTGTTGCTAGCATGCCCATGTAATCAGCTTGAGAACGTTCCATTCCCATTTCTTCACCGATTGTACCACGCCAGATATTCCCTCCACCTACAACAATGGCTATTTCAACACCTAAGTCATGAATGTCCTTAAGTTCTTCTACCATTTCTTTAATTGTATCGGGATGGATTCCAAAGCCTTGATTTCCAGCAATTGCCTCTCCACTAAGCTTTAAAATTACACGTTTGTATTTTGTTGTTTCTTTAGTCATATCATACTGCCTTTCTTATTCGTAATCGTATCTTTAAAAATAGCCCCAGGAAACTGGGGCTAAGGGTATAAAATTAATCTTTTTTCATTTGAGCAGCAACTTCGTCAGCAAAGTTGTCTTGGCGTTTTTCGATTCCTTCACCAACAGTGAAACGAATGAATTGTTTGATCGTTCCACCTTTATCACCTACGAATTTACCAACTGTTTGATCGTTATCTTTAACAAATGGTTGTTCGTTTAAGCTAATTTCAGCTAAGAATTTGTTCATACGGCCATCAATCATTTTTTCAACGATATTAGCTGGTTTACCTTCGTTTAATGCGATTTCTGTTTGAACTTTTTTCTCGTGTTCTAATTCTTCAGCAGGAACTTCGTCACGGTTAACGTATTTAGGTTGGATTGCAGCAACGTGCATTGAAACATCTTTCGCTACATCTTCATCAGATAATCCTTCGATTAATGTGATAACAGCGATTTGTCCACCACCATGGATGTACTCACCAAAAGTATCGTTATCTGTTTTTTCTAAGATAGCGAAACGACGGAAAGAAATTTTCTCACCGATTTTATTAGTAGCTTCTAAGACGATGTCAGCAATTGTTTTGCCATCAACTTCGATAGCGTTAGCTTCTTCCATAGTAGCTGGTTTGTTAGCAGCAACTGTATCAGCAATTGTGTTAACAATATTTACGAATTCCTCGTTTTTAGAAACAAAGTCAGTTTCTGAATTAACTTCGATAATTGCAGCTGTGTTTCCGTTGATACTTGTTGCAGCTAAACCTTCTGCAGCGATACGACTTGCTTTTTTAGCAGCTTTAGATAAACCTTTTTCTCTTAAAAAGTCAATCGCTTTATCCATATCTCCGTCAACTTCAACCAACGCTTTTTTCGCGTCCATCATACCTACACCAGTCAGTTCGCGTAGTTCTTTAACTTGTTTTGCACTAATTTTAGCCATTAAACTCAAATCCTCCTTGATATTTTAAAGTCAAAATAAAAAACTGTCCTAACACAGGGCAAGGTTTTTAGACCTGTGTAACGTCCTGAATTAAGACAGCTGTGAATAATCTAATTATTAAGCTTCTGTTGAATCTGCTGTAGTAGCTTCTTCTTCAGAATCAAATAAGTTATCGAAAAATTCTTTGTCAGATTTTTCTTCTGAATCATCTTCACTATGTCCTTGGTTTCCTTCAAGAACTGCGTCAGCCATTGCAGATGTGATTAATTTAATCGCACGAATAGCATCGTCATTTGATGGAATAACATAGTCAATTTCATCTGGATCACAGTTTGTATCAACCATTCCAACTAATGGAATATTTAATTTTTTAGCTTCTTGGATTGCAATGTGTTCTTTGCGTGGGTCAACGATAAAGATTACATCTGGAATACGAGGCATATCTTTAATACCACCAAGGTTTTGCTCTAAACGATCTAATTCTTTGCGTAATTGTAATACTTCTTTTTTAGGTAATACATCAAATGTTCCATCTTCTTCCATTTTTTCAATAGATTTTAGACGACGGATACTTTGTTGGATTGTTTCCCAGTTAGTTAATAATCCACCTAACCAACGGTGGTTAATGTAGTATTGACCAGCACGTTTTGCTTGTTCATCAATAGCACCTTGTGCTTGTTTTTTAGTACCTACAAATAATACAACCGCTCCATTAGCTGCTTCGTCACGCATAAAGTTATACGCTTTATCAACTAACTTAACTGTTTTTTGTAAGTCAATAATATAAATACCGTTACGCTCCGTAAAGATGTAAGGTTTCATTTTTGGGTTCCAGCGACGTGTTTGGTGTCCGAAATGCACACCAGCTTCTAACAATTGTTTCATTGAAATAACTGCCATAATTATCATTCTCCTTTGGTTTTGTTTTCCTCCGAATAACTCTACTAACAAAACGTCTCTCCGAGGAGAGCACCCGTTAAATTATCATTATTCGTGTGTTTTTGGTTTTACACCACGGACTATATTACTATATACTTTCGCATTATGCAAGCTAGTTTGATGTTTTTATTTAATTTATTTAGCTTATGTATCTTAAATTGTCAAATTAAGTGCAACACAGTTTTATAAAAGATTTCATAAGGTGTTTTCCAATTCAAACATTTTTTGAGACGTGTATTTAATTTCGTTGCCCAACCTTGTATCTCTTCATCAGTTGCATCTGTCAAATCAACACCTTTCGGTGAGTACTCTCTAAGGAGTCCATTTGTATTCTCATTAGATCCTCTTTGCCAAGG
>NZ_JBGQQX010000095.1:0-3824 GCF_045528525.1 Ruoffia sp. FAM 26255
TTAACCCGAAGCCACCGCGGTTTCCAGCAAGCTGAAGCAGAGCTATGGGAAATGTTTGGAACACTAGCAGAGAGCTGATTTTTTTACAGAAGGAATTCTTTATTTACACAAACTTCTTGACGCTCCCTATAATCCTTACAAATAAGTAATTATTGCTATCTATTATGTAAAATTTTAACAAAAAAGCCGACTCCAGTTGGAATCGACTTTCATTAAATGTGTATTATCTAATCTTCATGTGTAAAGTAATTATGAACTAGCTCTGTGTCTAATACATTATGTAAAACCATCACCGTATCTAACGTTTTAATCGACTCATCTGCTTTAGGAAGCAAGTTTAATCCTTCTCGATTAATTTCAACAATCAGTAAATTTGTCGGCAAATTCAAATCAGAGATTAACGTATTCTTTAGTGGACTTTCTGGTCCAATTGTAAACGTCGACACGATTAATTCACTTTCTTCCACTTTTTGAGGGGTTAATCGCTGAATCAGGTTGTTATATAAAGTTTCGTAAATAGGCTCTGTACGAGTGATTTCTCCTACAATGAAGGCGATAATTGAAGCGAAGGATAACATGATTAAGTGAGTAAATGACCCTGTCATCTCCATTACGAGTACAATTGACATAATAGGCGCTCGAACAACTGCGGTCATCACCGCCGACATACCTAAGATGATAAAATTCACCATATAAACTGGCTCTAGCCCACTAATGTGGTAAACAAGTAATCCAGAGATTGCCCCTAAAACTAGGACTGGCAAGAAAATACCTCCTTGAACTCCACTATTATAGGATATACTGGTAAAGACTAACTTACCTATCAACCAAAAGACTAACATCCCCACACTAATCGGTGCAGCAACCATATGCTCCACTAAATGATGCCCTCCACCTAATAACTCAGGTGAAAATAATCCAACAACGACCGTCAACATAAAAATCAATGGTACTAAATAGATTGGTTTTAACCTTGTCCAAGCAAAGAAACGTCGTGTCCATTCCATAAAGTGATTAAATAAAATCCCCACTAAACCTGCAATTAAACCAACAAGGACTACCCAACCAATATCGTTCATATCAATCGTTTGATTCACTCTAAAAGAGAAAGAATAAATCTTACCTGCAAATATAAATGAAACGAAGTTTGCTGTAATACTCGCAATAATACTTGGTAATAATAAGTAATGTGAGAAAGAACCGTACACTTCTTCTAAAGTAAATAAAGTCCCAGCAATCGGTGCATTAAATGCAGCCGACAAACCAGCACTCGCTCCAGCCGTAATTAAATAATTGGAAGTTAATTTATCTGTCTTGAATAACTTCCCAACAATCTTTCCGGTCACTCCACCTAACTGAATTGACGGACCTTCACGCCCTAAACTTAACCCAATAAAGTTAGCCAAAGAACCACCAAGAAACTTACTAATAAAGGTCGGTCCCGGATTCATTGACAATCTGCCTAGTAACTCTCCTCGGATTTGAGGTATTCCAGATCCTCCAGATAACGGTGCCCACTTTAATAACTGAACGACTATCACACCGAATACAAACGCTGCGAGAAACATCCATAAATAATTAATCGAAAATGGCATGTTATATATCGAATCACGAATCGTATCCAATTCAGCTAATACAAAGCGATAAGCCACCGCAAGCATT
Source organism: Ruoffia sp. FAM 26255 (assembly GCF_045528525.1). NCBI lineage: Bacteria > Bacillati > Bacillota > Bacilli > Lactobacillales > Aerococcaceae > Ruoffia > Ruoffia sp. FAM 26255. The sequence continues at coordinate 1,663 of NZ_JBGQQX010000095.1, forward strand.
CCGCTAAATAAACCCGTTACTAAACCCAAGAAAATTAATTTAAATTTATTTGTTCCGGCTAAGTTACTTTCCCTTACCGGAATCTGCTTATATTCCTTCACCATTCCACATCAATCCAGCTTTCTAAAATAATAAGTACATCCTTAATCATATCATAAATTATAAGTGCATGTATCAAAAAATGTGTGCAAAAAAGCACTTTTTAGTGGGAGCTAGATTGGATGATAATCAGAATACGCGAATTTGTCGGAAAGTGACACTTTTTTGAGTAAGAGCGTCACTTTGGGTTCTCATAGTGTCGCTTTTCAGGAAAAAGCATCACTTTGGGTTTTCATAGTGACGCTTTTACGCGTTTAATCATGGATAATCAGAAATATGATGATTTCATTCGTAAACTTTGTATCATTTTGGTAAAAATATCGTAGACAAATAGGTTTAAGAAGGAAAAATAAATACACCCTACTACACATACTGATAAGAATGTCGCATTTACTAAAAAAATTTATACTTCAGATAATATTTTGGACAAATTTCGGACATTATCGAAGAAATATAACAATCCATAATTGACGCAAAAAATCTCAACCTCAAAATTCGCACTATTATATAGAAGGAACAGAGCGCAAAAAAGGCTGGTAACCTGATAAGATCACCAACCTTGTCTCAATAATAACTTAAAAAACTGCAATAAAAAAACACTTACTTAGGCATAGGGCAAGTGTTCTAACGTGGATTAAATCAATTAATAAATACCGGTAGTCGGGGTCGAACCGACACGTCCCGCAAAGGACATTGGATTTTGAGTCCAACGCGTCTGCCAATTCCGCCATACCGGCATAAAAGCCATTGTCTCGATATTAATTTTTGATAATTAAAAAATTGCGGGGGTAGGATTCGAACCTACGACCTTCGGGTTATGAGCCCGACGAGATGCCAGCTTCTCCACCCCGCGATAATAAAATAATATTTAGTAAAGGCGGTAGTCGGATTTGAACCGGCGATCAGAGTTTTGCAGACTCGTGCCTTACCACTTGGCTATACCGCCATTGTATTAAATAAAATAGTACCATTATAACAATGGTACTAGCGACTGGGGTAGCTGGATTCGAACCAACGCATAACGGAGTCAAAGTCCGTTGCCTTACCGCTTGGCTATACCCCAATGATAATATTACAACCTATATTATATAAAATATAGGCGACTGATGGGAATCGAACCCACGAGTGTCGGATCCACAAACCGATGCGTTAACCACTTCGCCACAATCGCCATCATCATATTATTAAAATTAAACAGGGGCAGTAGGAATCGAACCCACATTGACGGTTTTGGAGACCGTAGTTCTACCGTTAAACTATGCCCCTATTAAAAGGCAAAATTATTAAATTCCCCATTAATAATACAATGGTGGGGGAGAGATTCGAACTCCCGAACCCGAAGGAGCGGATTTACAGTCCGCCGCGTTTAGCCACTTCGCTACCCCACCATGAATGGCTTGGGACGGAATCGAACCGCCGACACCTTGAGCTTCAATCAAGTGCTCTACCAACTGAGCTACCAAGCCTACATTTTAAAAAACGGTCCGGACGGGATTTGAACCCGCGATCTCCTGCGTGACAGGCAGGCATGTTAACCCCTACACCACCGGACCTTGGTATTAATGGAGGATGACGGGATCGAACCGCCGACATCCTGCTTGTAAGGCAGACGCTCTCCCAGCTGAGCTAATCCTCCATGTTATTAAAATGTTAATGATCCGTACGGGATTCGAACCCGTGTTACCGCCGTGAAAGGGCAGTGTCTTAACCACTTGACCAACGGACCATTATAATATTAAGTTTCTAACGGAGAGTAAGGGATTCGAACCCTTGAGACATTTAATAAATGCCTACACGATTTCCAATCGTGCTCCTTCGGCCAACTCGGACAACTCTCCGATTTAACCTTACTCCGCAAGTAGGGCTCGAACCTACGACATCATGATTAACAGTCATGCGCTCTACCAGCTGAGCTATTGCGGAATGATTAAAATTTAACAATGCATGGCAACGACCTACTCTCACAGGACCAAAGGTCCAACTACCATCGGCGCTAAGAAGCTTAACTGCTGTGTTCGGCATGGGAACAGGTGTATCCTTCTTGCTACCATCACCACACATTG
>NZ_JBGQQX010000096.1:0-3708 GCF_045528525.1 Ruoffia sp. FAM 26255
TAGTTCCACTAAGCGAATTGGTAGAGTCTGCTTACGCAAGGTATTGAACCGCCGTGTACGGAACCGTACGCACGGTGGTGTGAGAGGTCGACTAGTCAAATAATGGCTAGTCTCCTACTCGATTCAATATGATGCTCATCGATTGATCAACAGATGATTCATAGGTTGCACCAAATTTGTGTAGATGAACCATTAATAAGTAAAGGCGGTAGAACTCGATGCGTAATTCTGAACCTTCAGAAAGTGGGTAAGCTTCATCATAAGCAGCGTAGAAGTCAGAATTAAAGCCACCAAATACTTTAGTCGCACCCAAATCAAATTCGCGGTCACCGTACATAGAAGCGGGGTCAAATAAAGCAGGACTACCGTCAGACAAGAACATATAGTTACCTGCCCATAAGTCACCATGCAATAATGACGGGTCACTTTTGTGTCGAGTTAACTCATTCACCATAATTTGTCTTACTTGTTGATAAGTATCGCTTTGACGTTGATTCCATTTATTGTTATCCACAAGTAGCCTGTGAAGTTTGTCCATCCGTCTTTCGACGAAAAGCTCAAGCCAAGAATCAGTCCATGAATTATCGAATTGAATGTCAGCTCCTGCATAAGGAGCGTCAAAGCCGTATAAGCCGTCATCAGAGTGATACTGATGCAATTGGGCAACCATTCTTCCTAATTCACGTTGACTCCCATTTTGACCTTCCTCGAGGTAGCTAAGTAATAAATAAGCATCACCTTGGTTTTCACCTGAATCAATCACTTGCGGTACAGTGATTCCAGCTTTAGCCATTTCTTCTAAGCCTGCAATCTCACCTGTATAAAAGTCTGCACTGCGCCCCGCTTGGACGAGTAAGAAGTAAGGTTTAGAATTTGTTTCCACTCGAAAGGCTTGGTTTACATCGCCTCCTGATACAGGGATGATTTCTTGAATTGAATCGATAGGTAATACATCTTTCCAGTTATGACTCATTGAATAAGCGCCTCCTTCTTGATTATTCAATATATTCATTTTTAGTGATAACCTCATCTGGCGTTTCAAAGCCTTCTTTTTGGTCTTGTTCAAAGTTTTCTTCAATGATTTGTGGTGGGCTAATATGTTTCGTCCAGAAGCCTCCGTGAATGTATTTTGCATCATATGAGATGAAAAATGCGTTCGGGTTTAGTTCATTAATTGTGTTACGCAAAGCTTTCTCAGTAGAACGTGGCGTGAGAATCGTTAAGACTAACCGGTTTCCATTCCGTCCGTAACCAGGTTGAATTGTCACCCCATAGCCACGTTCCCTTAAAGAATCTGCCAACACATGGTTGTCGTCTTCTGTGAATACTTGCATTACTGAATAACCTAAAGCAATCCGGTTCTCTACTAACATACCTAAGTAAATTCCAACGCCAAAACCAAATGCATAGAATATCAGATACATTATATTTTCTTCGATATACGACATCACCATTGATAAGCCGAGTGTGTAAATCGTTATTTCGATTATCGCCAAGATGGGGGCAAGGTTTCGGTAACCTCGCATCGTCAGTAACGTTCGAATCGTGTTTAGCATAATATATACTAAGTTGATGGCAAAAATTTGTCCTAATACAAGCCAGTTCATAAATTAATGGCCTCCTTTTAATAATCTCTAAAGTAAATGTTACAGTAAATTAAATTTTATGTAAATTAACTCGCTGTTTGTAGCTATATTTATGGGTTATGATAAAATGAGTTATCATTTGAAAAGAGGTAAAACTATGAAGAAAAGGTTAAAGCAATTAGCAGTTCTGATTGTATTGTTTTGGTCTTGGCACGCAGTATGGCTCTACTTCAATTTAGATGTTGGAGAGACTCCAGTACTCAGCGATGTTATCATCGTACCTGAAGGTGGAGATGGGCGCGAAGATCAAGCTGGCCGACTATTGCTCGATGGTTATTCACTATCCGACCGAATTATTGTCTCACCACTTTATGGGGAGAACTTAAATCTTTTACCTCGCTATCAAAATGCAGGTGTGAGAGAAGATCAAATTATCGCTGAAAATGAAGCAACAAGTACCTACACAAATGCCGTAAACACATTAGAATTAATGGAGGAGAACGGCTGGGGCTCTGCATTAGTCGTCACTTCTGATTACCACATGAGACGGACACGCATGATTTATGAGCGAGTAAACCGTCATTATGATTTTGATTTAACTTATATTTCAGCTTACGTTTATACGAATGAAGGGGAAGTCATTACTTATCTTGATACACCTGGACTTCGCAGTGCAGGGCGTCGTGAAATATATAAATATTATGGTTATCTATTTGGCTTATATCACTTCTTGGATTTAGATTAATAGTCATTTCTTTAGACTTTTGAATTTAGAAGCGGTATTATGTATTTTCTAAAAAAATTGAATAGGGGATTACATGTCAAAAAATTACAATATTGATAAGGTGAAGTTTGTTGCTGCTATTGGAGTAGTACTCATTCATGTATTTGCATTTATCGATTCGGCATATAACGAACCTTTGATTGAACTACAATGGCCTCGTGCTATATTTAACTACGCTGTTCCTTTGTTCTTCGCAATTACAGGTTATATATTGTCTAAACGAACAAATGAATACATGTTAAAGTACGCAGGCAGTGTTTTACGTTTATTTATTTCTATTTCATTATTTTACTACGTGGTGTCTTTACTAATGGCAGGCGTCGAAGCTTGGCTGTATGAAGAACCTGTCATGGACGCTGTGATGGTCATCTTCCGTTCCAAAACATGGAGACAGTTTGTTCAAGGAACGATTGGATCTTACCATCTATGGTACTTATGGGCGAGTTTTCTAGGTATCTTGTGTTTGTATGGCTTAAATAAGATAATCAACTCACCAAGAATCTTAATCGTAAGTGTATTTGCCTTATATCTTGTATCGCTTTACTGTCTCGAAAACGGACTGTTAACTGATATATTACGTTACGGGGGCTTCCCAAAAGCCTTGATGTATACAAGTATCGGCTATTATGTAGGGGTGCAAGGGGATTACTGGAAGTATAACTTGCGTGTCTTAATTGGTTGGATGTTTGTCTATGTTGTTACTTTTGGCTTTTTCTACCAAGGACAATATCTCGAACTATTATTTATTCCAACGATTTACTTAGTGATCGCATTCTTAAACCGATATAAGGGAGAAGAGACAGTCATCGCGAAGCTAGGAGATTATTCAGATCAGATATACCTATTACATGCCCTAGGTATTAATGTATACGGACTATTACTGTTCGTCTTTCCCGAGCTTCAGATTCACTCACTTCCCATTCGCGTTGTATTGATTACATTATTCGCAGTTGTCTTTTCACTTCTGTTATATATGCCACTCAACCGCTTTTATTTGGAACCGATGCAAAATTGGCTAAAGAAACTGCGTTTCAAATTTAAAGGCAATAACAAACCAAATAATAAAATAGATTTAGCTCAGAGCACATCGAAGTCATAAATTCGGTGTGTTTTTCGTTATCTGATGATTTTTGGGATAAAATCCGTATTTTAGACCGGATTCGCAATAAGATGGTCAAAGTCATCAGACAAATATGCAATGATATTTTAACTGACGAATTTACAATTTAAGTGCAACAACAATAATAAAATAAAAAAAGATCCATAGTTTTCCTATAAAATAGATGTACCAACCAACTATTAGAAGGAGAAAGCTATGAATCCATACACACATCTTAC
>NZ_JBGQQX010000097.1:0-3569 GCF_045528525.1 Ruoffia sp. FAM 26255
TCATCCGTGGTAAGATGGGTGTAGGTCATTTGTGGTCACTCCTTTGTATTCTTTGGTCGGAATTACAAGTTGAGTGTACCACAAATGGCTGTTTTAGTTGTCTAGCTTAATTTTACAATCGGCGTTACTAAAAAAGATTGGTTAAAAAATAAATAATTGGAGGAAGAAAAATGGATAAAAATACATTATTTTACACAGAAGATCACGAATGGGTTCAAGTATTGGATGACAATACTGTTCGTATCGGAATTACAGATTACGCTGTAGAACAATTAGGGGACATCGTTTATGTTGAAGTACCCGAGATGGATGAGGAATATGATTTAGAAGAAGCATTCGCAAACATTGAATCAGTGAAATCTACGTCAGAAATTTATGCACCAATTGCTGGGAAAGTAACTGCAGTGAATGAAACTTTAGAAGATGAACCTGAGAACGTTAACGAAGACCCTTATGAATTAGGGTGGATTTGTGAATTAACAAGTGAATCAGCTATTGATACATCTCATTTAATATCGTTAGAACAATATACTGAATTTGTAGAAGATTAAGTTTATTTTCAATCCAGTAATCGGAATGAATGTTTAAATGTGAGAGGATGAATGAGTTGAAAAAATTTCGTTATTTACCTCATACAGAGGAAGACAGAGAAAAAATGTTAAATACCATTGGCGTTAAGTCAGTGGATGAATTATATGAAGACGTCCCAAAAGCAGTTAGAACCCAGGAAAGAATGGATCTACCTAAAGAGTTAAGTGAATTTGAACTACTTAAACACGCTCGTGAGCTAGCTAGTAAGAACACAAATGCTACACAGATGCCTTACTTTATTGGGGCAGGAACGTATGACCATTATATCCCTTCAATTGTCCAAGCGATAATATCTAGACAAGAATTTCTAACAGCATACGTTCCGTATCAGCCTGAAATTAGCCAAGGAGAGCTACAGGCTTTATTTGAGTGGCAATCTATGATTGCAGAGTTGACTCAGATGGAAGTGGCAAACTGTGGGATGTATGACGGATATAATGCTATTGCTGAAGCAGCGAATTTAGCAATAAGTTCTGTAAGAAAATCATCAAAAATCTTAATATCTCAAGGGGTTAACCCACAAGGGATTGATGTCTTAAACACTTATGGCTTTGGTAAGGAATATGAAGTGAATGAAATTCCTTTAACAAATGATGTGACAGATACTGAAAAGCTTAAAGAGCAATTAGATGAGACTGTTGCTGCTGTCATTATTCAATACCCAAATTTCCTTGGATCTGTTGAAGATTTGAAAGAAATTGAAGAAGCAATGAGTGGTACAAAAGCATTACTTATTGTATCAGCAAATCCGCTTGCTTTAGGTGTTCTAGAAGCACCAGGTAATTTAGGTGCAGATATTGTTGTTGGGGACGTGCAACCATTTGGTATACCAATGTCATACGGTGGACCTCACTGTGGTTACTTTGCGACAACGAAGAAATTCATGCGTAAAATACCTAGCCGTATCGTCGGCCAAACGGAAGATGAGAATGGCGAACGTGGTTTTGTTATGACTTTAGCTACACGTGAACAACACATTCGTCGTGAGAAAGCGACAAGTAATTATAGTTCAAACCAAGCTTTATATGCTTTAGCTTCTGCCATAGCCATCTCTGCTTTAGGACGAGAAGGTATTGTTGAGATGGCAAAGCAAAATATTAATAAAGCTCATTATTTAAAAGACCAATTAGAAGCGCAAGGCTTCAAAGTTCTTAATCAAGTGCCTTTCTTCAATGAGTTTGTAATTCAATTAGAGCAACCTGTTAAAGAAGTTAACTTGGCATTACACCAACTAGGCTTTGTTGGTGGTTATGATGCGACTCGCTCAACGGGTATTGAGAATTCTTACTTATTATGTGCAACGGAGAAACGTTCGAAGTCAGAAATTGATGCTTTTGTATCGAGTTTAGTAGAGGTGACACGTCATGCTTAAAGAATATAATGAATTAATATTTGAAATTTCTCAACCTGGTCATGTCAGTTATGATTTACCAGAGAACGATGTCCCAACATATGATCTAACTAAAGATTTACCTGAATATTTAAATCGACAAGAAGTAGCAAAATTACCAGAAGTGTCAGAATTGCAACTGGTAAGACACTATACAGCCTTATCGAATAAAAACTTCGGTATTGAGTCTGGACCGTATCCGCTTGGGTCATGTACGATGAAATATAACCCAAAAGTGAATGAGACGATTGCTGCTTTAGACGGATTCAGTCAAATTCACCCTCAACAAGAACCAGAGACAGCTCAAGGAGCCTTAGAATTATTGCATAACTTACAAGAATACCTTGCGGAAATTACAGGGATGGATCATATTTCTCTTCAACCTGCCGCTGGAGCTCATGGAGAATTAGCTGCAATATTGATGTTTAAAGCTTTTCATGAAGCGAACGGTGAAGGTGAGCAACGTAAGAATATTATTGTTCCAGACTCTGCTCATGGGACGAACCCTGCGACAGCAACGGTTGCTGGCTATGAAACGTTTGAAATCCCTTCAACTAAAGAAGGCATTATAGATATTGAAGCGTTGAAACAAGTAGTCAATGAAGAGACGGCGGGTATTATGTTAACGAATCCTAATACAGCAGGTTTATATGAACGTGATATTCAAGAAATTGTAGACATTGTTCATGAAGTAGGTGGCTTAGCATATTACGATGGTGCTAATTCAAACGCGATTATGGGAATATCTAATCCAGGTGCAATGGGCTTTGATGCTGTTCACTTGAATTTACATAAGACCTTTACAGGACCTCACGGTGGTGGTGGTCCAGGATCAGGACCTATCGGTGTGAAAGCAAACTTAGAAGCTTTCTTACCTGTGCCTAGAATTGAAAAAGTAGACGAGCATTACGTTATTAATTCTGACTATCCTCAAAGTATTGGTCGAATTAAAGGTAACTTTGGAAACTTTGGTGTGAATGTCCGTGCTTATTCTTATATTAGAACCATGGGTGCAGATGGTCTAACGCAAGTGTCTAAAGATGCTGTCTTAAATTCTAATTACTTGAAAGCACGTATTAAAGAATATTACGACGTCCCATTTGCTCAACATTGTATGCATGAGTTTGTTGTGAGTTGTAAACGACAAAAAGTTGAACAAAATGTTAATGCGAAAGATATTGGGAAACGTTTGTTAGACTACGGTATTCATTCACCAACGACATACTTCCCACTAATTGTAGAAGAGTGTCTGATGATCGAACCGACTGAAACTGAATCAATCCGTGAATTAGATCAAATTGCAGATGCATTCATTTCAATTGCAAAAGAAATTATGGAAGATCCAGAAATGGTTAAACAAGCACCACACTTAACATCAGTTAGAAGATTAGATGAGACAATCGCTGCGCGTAAGCCAGTGTTAACTTATCAAGCGAGTCTTCAATAATAAATAATAAAGTTTGACGGCAGATATTTATTTTGGTTCTTGAATTTTTGGTGTTGGTGAGAGAAATCTCACTGACACCTTTTTTTGTATGTACACAAAAGCCAGTGAATTCCTATATAATAAAGTTACCATACATTACTA
>NZ_JBGQQX010000098.1:0-3544 GCF_045528525.1 Ruoffia sp. FAM 26255
TTCATCCGTGGTAAGATGGGTGTAGGTCATTTGTGGTCACTCCTTTGTATTCTTTGGTCGGAATTACAAGTTGAGTGTACCACAAATGGCTGTTTTAGTTGTCTAGCTTAATTTTACAATCGGCGTTTAATAATATTTTAAGGTACATCAAAATTATTATATCAAGAAGCACAAGCGTGAAGCAGATAAATATCACGCCAAATTAGATTAACAGCAAGTTAGACAGGACTTGGAAGCATACGAAGTGAGGATGGTCTCTCGTCAATTCGTATGTACTACCTTTGAGAATAAACATAAGATATTTTTACTAACAACGAATATTATGGATTCATTGTGCGCCAGAAACTCAATGAAATCATTGCGAGTGCCCCAACGACCAGAATTACCAACTCAAATATATTCCCATATGCCTTAAATTCTATAAAATCAAATGATTCTTCTGTAAGTTCTGTCGTAATGAATACGATAAAATAACAATCTTCTTTCGATTCTGATACAAATAAAACTGTTATAGAAACATTTAGAGACAGTGAATGTGTGTTTGAATAATTAGTGGAAAGAAGCGGATCTTATAGAGAATACAAGAAGCATATCGATATCCAGTTGACTACACGATATCTTCCTAATATGTATATGTCAATTGAAAAAGGGACCACCTTGCTGTTGAAAAAGGGACCACCCTGCAGTAGTAACAGGAGCTATTCCTCTCCTTCCTGTAATGTATTCTTCCAGTGACTGGTTTGCTTCATACGGTAGCTTTCCCCCCGCATATCGACAACATGCGCCTTGTAAACCAAACGATCCACCAAAGCACCCGTTAATGTCGGGTCTTTAAAACAATCCTGCCAACGATCAAATGTTAGATTCGTGGTAATAATCACCGAGCCTTCTCCAATTCGGTTAGATAATAAATTGAAAATCAATTCTGCGCCTGAAGCATCAAAGGATAGATAACCGAGCTCATCAATAATCAATAAATCAATGCGCTGAAGGCGTTGTTTAAACCGATAAAATTGACTTTGAGTGACCGCTTCTTTCATCTGAATCACCAGATTGGGGGCGTTGATAAATAACACATTATAACCTTGCAGGCACGCTTCAATCCCTAAACCAATACTAAAGTGGGTCTTGCCTGTACCCGGATTGCCGATAAAGATGGCATTTTCTTTATTCTGTATAAATTGTAATGTTTTCAGTGAACGCAGCTCTTTTCTCACGGGTTCGTTAAACACCTGGTCATCAAAGTCGACCAGGTATTTTTTCTGACTAAACTTTGCTTGCTTTATCCGACGTTGATGACTGCGATTGCGTCGATGTTGCACCTCCTCATTAATCCATTCCAATAAGGCTTCTTCAAAGGTTAGCCCCCTCGCTTGATATTCTGCCATCAAGTGAGGGTGGTTTTCCTTAAGGAACGACAGTTTCAGTTCATTGGCTGCCTCTGTGATCGTTAACATGGTGTTTCCTCCAATCCAAAGATGCGATTAAGCTGATGTAGTGTGTGTTCTGTTTGTTGAATCACCGGGTTGATTTCTTGGTCCTGCCCCTTAGGGAGAGGCTTTGTGGCGTGTAATCGTACCGCTTCTGTCATGTGGATGACGCGTTGATGTTCATCACATGCACGGTAACGTTCCAAGTGCTCTAGAAATAGCTTGGGTTTATCGTTATAATAATGGTCATAGAGGGTCTTCAATAAAGGGTGATGCTTTAACACATGCGAGTGCTTCAAAGCGCCTGGCTTTTTCTGAAACGTCTGGATATAGTGGTATATATCGAGGCAAAAGCCATGAGAGCCCTCTATTTTTGTATGCCGCGCGACCTCTTGATCATTGGCATAGATGACCAAGTGGTTAGGGTAGGCCTTGACTTGAACCGTATGACCGACAAGATAATCAGGGACAGAATACTGATTCGTCTGATAATGAATCGCTGAGTAAGAATTGACTTTCAATGCATGCAGCTCAGCGAGTTCAAAAGGGGGTTGATAAGGTAATAACGTTGCCTTTTCCTCCTCGATCCGACTGGACTGATTCAATTGATGGAGCTGTGCTTCTAAATGATCACAAGCGGCTTCAAAACAAGCAAACTGATACGTCTTTGTAAAACAAGCTTGACGCACTTTTTTCACTCTGCCTTCAACCGTTCCCTTTTCATTCCCACTGAAAAAATTAGTCACATTGATATCAAACCCATAATACGTGGCGAATTGAATCAACTGTGGATTCAATGTTTTTTCGTTCCTCCCTATAAACCGTGAAACAACATGACGCATATTGTCATAAACGACCTCCCGATAGACACTCCCAATCTGTTCAAAGAAACGCACATGAGCTTCTTGAAAGACCTCTTTCTTTTGATGGGCATACAGATACGCCCAAAAATAATCCGAGGCTGGACTCGCAAACACAGCAAGATAATACGTCTGCACGTGGCCATTTATCTCCAACTTGACTTCACCAAAATCAAACTCAACGCGTGATCCGAGCGCATAGTCTTGACGAATAAAGGCTTCTTTCGCTTTTTTAGTCATTTGTGCCCAGTAATGCGCCACCGTTCGATATTTGATGGCGTAGCCCTCTGCTTGAAGTATCTCTGTCACAGCGACAGCCGTAAGGGCTTGTTTATGGGAGCCTAATATCCGTGTTTTCTCTTGTTCCTCTTCGATTAACCGGTTCATGCGTGCCTCCACCTCGGGTGTGAAGGTTCTTTTCGTCCGTGTCGTACTATTGTATTGTCGTTTCAACACTAACTGCTCCGTAGCGACTTCAAGGGCTTTATCGTCCTCAGCTGCATCGATTTTTTGTCTTGCCTTATCAAATCGGTCACATATTCTGCGCACCGTTTTTCGATCTAGTCCCATGTCTCGACTAATCGCACGTTTTGATTCACCGCGGCGATAACGGCTAATAACCTCAAATTCTTTTGTCATAGTAATCACTCCTGACACCTCCATCTATACTTCATAGTATAAATGGAAGTCACTGACAGGTGGTCCCATTTTCAATTGCAATTCCTAAAATTTTGGCCCCTTTTTAAAATACAATATACATAATAATCTGGTTGGTTTTGAGTATGAGTTAAAACAGATTACTCGAAATTTGAATTTGAAACTATGCTAGATTAATTATTTGACACTAAATAAGCGTATTAGAAAGTAACAATAATAAAGGAGTCCTATAATATAAAGTGATTCGCTATAAATGCATATAATCAAAACCCTAAATTTTTGACCAAACAAGTTCAAGAATCACTACTGAAGAGGTCTTAATCGAGATTGAAGCCGAACGTATTAATCCCATAGATAGTATCATTCGAAAGATTGTAAGAAACGCACTATTAAATACACTATGCCCCATACATTGGAAAGGAAAATATCTGTACAAAAAAAGAACAGAACCCTTGGGCTCTGCTCTCAATTAAACAATGCATGGCAACGACCTACTCTCACAGGACCAAAGGTCCAACTACCATCGGCGCTAAGAAGCTTAACTGCTGTGTTCGGCATGGGAACAGGTGTATCCTTCTTGCTACCATCACCACACAT
>NZ_JBGQQX010000099.1:0-3510 GCF_045528525.1 Ruoffia sp. FAM 26255
GTGGTGAATTAACCATATCAGAAAGGGGGTCTTTTTTCATCACCTAATGGGTGATGAAGCAGATTACTTTAAAGACTATTAAATCAATGTTAGGAAAGACTATTAGTAAAACTATGAATTATTCAGGCTATATGGTATTATACAGTTATGAAACGCTTCCATATCATGTGGATTTTGCTCCATATTGATTATATCATAATTGAAAAGGATGACATACATGGATAAGTTAAAACAGTTATTTTGGCTACTTATTTTCTCATATATCGGGGAAATATTGTCGCTAGTTATTTCACCGTTTGTTGCAATTCCTGGTAGTGTTATCGGAATGGTCGTATTGTTCTTAGCTCTGCATTTCAATATTTTACCGATTGAAAAAGTAGAAGACGTTGGAACTTGGCTAACTGATAACATAGCTTTCTTATTTGTCCCAGCTGGGGTGGGATTAATGACTCAGTTCGAAGTACTGGGCGGGAACGTTTGGTGGCAGCTACTAATAATTTTATTTGTTACGACTGCATTAATGATGTGGTGTGTCGGTACAGTTGTTCAAAAACTGATCGACAAACGTCAGAATAAGGGGGCTAAAAAATGATAAGTACTTTAGTTGCAACACCATTTTTTGGTTTTATGGTTTCTATTGGCTTTTATTTACTTGGAAGTATTCTTTATAAGCGGATTAAATTTCCACTTTTTAATCCTTTAGTATTCGCTATCATATGTGTCATCATTATGTTACTTCTAACGAATGTGTCATATGAAACTTATAATGAGGGAGGAAGATATATAAGTATCTGGGTTACTCCAGCAACGGTTGCTTTAGCAATCAAGCTTGAGAAAAACTTCAAGTACTTAAAAGAGAATTACCCAGCAATCTTAACAGGGATTGTATCCGGTGTGGCATTCCATACTGTATTGATCATTCTATTTAGCTTGTTGTTCAGATTCGACTATCCATTAGCAGCGACATTCTTACCTAAATCGGTAACGACTGCGATTGCAATTGGTATATCTGAATCTGTTGGTGGATTAGTACCGTTAACTGTTGCGGTCGTAGTATTCACTGGTGTTGTGGGGGCTTTAATTGGACCTACTCTATTCAGAGTAGCCAATATTACTAACCCGGTTGCTCAAGGAATTGCTTTTGGTTCAAGTGCTCATGCAATGGGAACGTCAAAAGCTATTGAAGTTGGAGAAGTCCAAGGAGCAATGTCTGGTTTAGCAATTGTAGTTACGGGTATTGTTGTTGTTGTTATCGCACCAATTGGTGCACAAATTTTACAATTATTATTTTAATTAAGAAAAGGAGAATATAAACATGACTGAAGAAAACAAATATAATGCACCTCAAGAGGTAAAAGATTTAAATATTATCAATGCAATTGAATTAGAGGACTTTGCTAAAGAAATCGTTCCTCATGGCGGATTTGATTACATGGCTGGTGGATCTGGTGATGAGTTTACATTACGTCGTAACGTTTCAGCATTTAACCAAAAAGGAATCTTACCTCGTATGGCAGCTGACGTTGAATTCCCTGATACACAAACAAAAATCTTTGGCCATGACTTAAAAGTACCATTCATTATGGCTCCAATCGCTGCTCATGGTCTAGCTCACGAATCTAAAGAAGCTGGAACAGCTAAAGGGATTAGCGAATTTGGCGGAACAATTATGTCAATCAGTGCTTATTCAGGTGCTTCATTCGAAGAGATTGAAGAAGGCTTAGCTGGTAACCCACGTTGGTTCCAAATTTACATGAGTAAAGATGATAAATTAAACAAAAACATCTTAGACGAAGCTAAAGCAGATGGTGCTTCAGCAATCATCCTAACTGCAGATGCTACTGTAAGTGGTAACCGTGACCGCGATACTCGTAACGAATTCGTATACCCATTCGGTATGCCAATTGTTTCTCGTTACTTAACTGGTTCAGGGGAAAACATGTCTCTAAACAATATTTATGGACAATCTAAACAAAAAATCGATTTAAAAGATATCCAATTCATTAAACAATACTCTGGTCTACCAGTATTCTTAAAAGGTGTACAAACACCTGAAGACGCTATGGCAGCAATCGCTGTTGGTGTGGATGGAATCTGGGTTTCTAACCATGGTGGTCGTCAATTAGATGGCGCTCCTGCTTCGTTCGAAGTCTTAGAAGAAATCGCTGAAGTAGTTGCTGGTCGTGTGCCAATCGTATTCGATAGTGGAATCCGTCGTGGAGAGCACATCTTCAAAGCGCTAGCAAGTGGTGCTGATATCGTTGCCATCGGTCGTCCAGTATTATTCAGTTTAGCTTTAGGTGGATGGAAAGGCGTTAAGAGCGTATTCGAATACTTCGAAAACGACTTAAAACGTGTAATGCAACTTGCAGGAACACAAACAATCACTGACGTTAAAAATGCTCGCTTAAAAGATTTAAAATAATCACATAATGAAAGCCACACTAGAAAATTAAATCTAGTGTGGCTTATTTTTTATAATTATTTTTCTTCTGTAGTTAAGCGAGTAATAATTTCTTTATGTTCGGGGTATTGTTCTAACAATGCTTGTCGTTCAAATAATTCAAAGTCTTCAAATTTAAAGCCTGGGCTCACCATACAACCTACAAGCGAATAACCGTCTTTCTCCTCAACCGTCGATCCGAAGATTGTGTTTTTGGGTACGACCGCTTGAAGCACTTGCCCCTTCTCGATGTCCGTCCCTAAAGATACTTGTTGATACTCCCCTTCTGGGGTAATCATATGAATTGTTAATGGATTTCCGTAATGATAGTACCAAATCTCATCAGACGTTAACCGATGAAATCTAGACGGATTTGAATCGGTTAATAGAAAGTAAATACTTGTATAGAGTGCCGTCGGAGATTGATTCTCTCTTTCAAATGTTTCGTCTGACTTTAATACTTGATGAAAAAAGCCACCTTCAGGATGGGCTTCCATATTATAGTAATCAATCCATGTTTGTTTTTTCTGCATAATTTACTCCTTCTCAAGTTAGAATAATCGTTCTTTTTAGTATATCTTGTTACAATGAATGTATCAATGAAGAAAAGGAGCATGATACAATGGATATTAATGAGATGACAAGCGAAGCATTACTCCAAGACTCAAATGATACGGAATTAACGCAACACATTCGCGATTTAAGACGTTTAGCTGATGATGGCATGACTTTACTTGATGATAAGAAAAGACCAGATGCACGCCGTAATTTATCACTTTTAAAGGACATTATTATGAAAGAAGCACAGCAGCTTAAAGGCGCTGATAAAGCAAAAATTACTACTTTAGCCTCTAAATACATCGCGACAATTAAGAATCTGTCACAAACCCTTTCAAAGGATACAGAAGATTTTGATTTATATCAAACACTTAATCAAATTTGGTTCTTGAATTTTTGGTGTTGGTGAGAGAAATCTCACTGACACCTTTTTTTGTATGTACACAAAAGCCAGTGAATTCCTATATAATAAAGTTACCATACATTACTAAAAGGAGAATTCACTTGGC
>NZ_JBGQQX010000100.1:0-3440 GCF_045528525.1 Ruoffia sp. FAM 26255
TCTTATGAAAAGTTATTTATTATGTAAAGCTAGATTCAAGTCCTGTTGGTTTTGTAAGCTTTTTGTGTTTCTAACTATACATAATATAGTATCCTTATTCTAAAAGGAGGACGAAATAATGGATACTATTGGAAGTTTAATAAGGAAAGCGACTATGCATTTAGATGAATTAGGGTACTCTGAAGGGACAAAAACTCGCTATAAAAGTTGTTGGAATTGCTTCGAAAAATACGCCGACTTAAAAAACATTCAAGACTTCACTCTTAAATTTGGGTATGAATTCTTGGCGAATCACTATAGAGTTGATTTTGATATTGACTTAACGCCGTATCAAAGATTTACTGTCCGATCAATTAAAGTTTTAAACGATTTTTTGAAAGATGATACATTCAATAAATGCTATCAAAGAAAGGGACTTCAGGTACCCGACTGTTACTTTGACATTCTTATGAGTTATGTCGAAAATCTAAAACAATCAAATCTGACAGATCGAACTATTCAAGGAAAACAAATTATTATTATTCGATTTCTTCATTTTTTGAAAACAAATGAAATCTCTGATATTTCAAAGATACAGTCTAAAAATATTTTGATGTATATCGAATCAATAATGACAAATTATGCAGTATCCACAAAAGAGACTATTCTATACACATTGAGAGATTTTTTAAACTTTCTAAACACCGGTAATTACAATAATTATCATTTAAATCAGCTGTTGCCAATTATTCGATCAAATAAGCTAGAAAAATTACCATCGTATTATACATCTGAAGAAATTAGAGTATTGCTTTATCATGTAGACCGAAGTACAGCTGTTGGTCGGCGCGATTATCTTGTCTTACTACTGGCCATTCAGTTAGGAATGCGAGCGGGTGATATTAGAAAATTAAAGACGGATAACATTAAATGGCATTTAGAAAAAATTGAATATATTCAAGAGAAAACAAAGAATTTCTTGCAGTTACCACTGAGTGATAATATAAAATATGCATTGATTGATTATTTGAAAAATGGTCGACCAATCTGTGATGATCCTCATATTTTTATTAGGCACAGAACGCCTTATGGGCGTTTTGAAAAAGGAAATGTCTTTTGGAGTATTATAAACAAATACTTGAAACTTGCTCAAATTGAAACTAAAAATAGAAAACATGGTCTTCATGCAATGAGACACAGTTTGGCAAGTAACCTTTTACAAGATAACACCCCATTACCTATTATTTCAGGAATACTAGGCCATGAAAATTCGAATACGACTAAGATGTATCTTCGTATCGATACCGAACAGCTCCGAACCGTTGGTCTGGAGGTACCTTCATGATAGATACAGAAAAAGAGTATATCTTTAATGGACCTTTCGCTAGTTATTGCACTATGTATGTTGATTATAAAAAAGGGTTAGGTTATAAATTTCAAGTGTCATCCTATTACAGATTAAGGCAGATTGATAATTTTTTTAAAACATATGAACTTAAAAATCCTATTCTCACAAAAAAAATGGTGAATGATTATGTGAGTAAACGAGGCACTGAATCCACTAAAACACAGCACCAGAGGATGAGTACTATTCGACAGTTTGCACTGTTCATGAACACATTAGAATTCAATTTCTATGTATTTCCGAAAAATGAGTTTGTTAAAATAAGAGATAATTTTGCCCCATATATCTTTACACACAAAGAAATGTCAAATATTTGGGCGATAGTTGACACTTTATGCTTGGCAGAGAATAGTGAACATGATAATCTCATTTATCCAATGCTCTTACGAATGTTATACGGATGCGGATTACGGATTAACGAAGCTTTAACTTTGCATAAAACAGATATCAACTTAGAAAATGGTGTAATTACAGTAAATAAAGCCAAAAACAATATAACCCGGATTGTTCCTATGTCAGAAACGTTAACGGATTATTGTCGTAATTATGCCAAAAAAATGACATTTAATATGAAAATTGAAGGGCATTTTTATCCGGCTCCTGATACTCAAAAATACAAAAGTAAAACGATATTAAACAATTTTAGAAGGATATTACTTAAAGCTGGAATAATTTCTTCTGAATCTGTTCATCCCAGGATACATGATTTACGACACACTTTTGCAGTTCATTCTTTGGAAAAAATGGTTAGTCAAGGGCAAGATATTTATTCTGCGCTTCCAATGTTACAGACGTATATGGGACACCGTGATATTATAAGTACAGAACAATATCTACGGCTGTCAAGTGATACCTACGGTATCATCATTAATTCAACTGCTGAAATGTATCAGGGCGTTTTTCCGGAGGTGAATGAAGATGAAAGAATATAATTTCGGCAAATATTTATCCTCATACTTTCTTAGATACATTCCATCAAGAATGGACTATAGTGAAAATACAGTAAAGTCATATCGGGATGCATTCACTATTTTCTTAAGATACTGCACCAAAGTTCTTAATTTGAAACCCGAAAAAATGAAAATTACCGATATAAATAAAGACTTTATAGAAGATTTTCTGAATTGGCTAGTAGATAAAAAAGGATACTCCATCAAAACACGGAATCAAAGGCTTGCTGCACTTCAATCTTTTTTCCGATTTCTACAAATTGAAACGCCTGAGAACATAGAGAGATGTAACTCTATCCTTTCAATTAAGGCAAAAAAAGTTCAAAATACAGGACAAATGACCTATTTAACAATTAATGCAATTCGAAAGCTCTTGGCTACTCCAAATAGTAAAACTAAAGAGGGAAAAAGAGATTTAGCCATTTTGACGCTTTTGTATGATACAGGTGCAAGGGTTCAGGAAATGATAGATCTAAATGTTTGTGATTTGAGATTGTCTTCTCCAGCAACTGTAAAGTTACTTGGCAAAGGACAAAAAGTACGTGTAATACCAATTACCCCACAGACAGTAAATATTATAAAATCTTATATAGATAATTACCAATTATTGGATGAAGAAAACCTTGAAATTCCAGTCTTTTTTAATAAACAGAAAAGAAGACTCAGTCGTGCTGGCATAGGATATATTCTTAAAAAACACTTTGAAATAGCGCGAATAAACAATTCTAATCATTTCCCAGTGAAAATTTCACCTCATGCCTTAAGGCATAGTAAAGCAATGCACTTACTAGAAGCAAATGTTAATTTGATTTATATTCGAGACTTTTTAGGTCATGTATCCGTCTCAACAACGGAAATCTATGCGAAAGCTAATCCAGAAATTAAACGAAAAGCAATCGAAGCAGCTAGCAATAATGTACTTCCAGAAGAAACATTGACTACAAATGACAAAGAAGTTCTACTAGATTGGTTGAAAGAATTTATTTAGAGTTAAAAATATGAGAATTAAGACTCTTTATTATGAAAAGAAACTTACTTCAAAAGGCGTTGAAATTAGAGTTTCAGCGCCTTACTTTACATAATATTTAACTTTTCATAAGATGAAT
>NZ_JBGQQX010000101.1:0-3251 GCF_045528525.1 Ruoffia sp. FAM 26255
GTTTTGTTGAACAACAACTTTTACAGTTTATCACGTTCGCGTTGTGGTTGTCAATACTTTTTTAAAAGTATTTTCAACTTCGTTTCGAAGTGATGTCGTTTGTTTTAACAACTTTTATAGAATATCACGGTTGTGACTCGAAGTCAACAACTTCTTTGAAGTTTTTTAAATAATTTACAAAACTATTTAACACTTCGTTGTGATGTTGTCGCTGTTTGACGACTTACATATCTTATCATGCGGGCTATATTGTGTCAACAATATTTTTCGCTTTTTTATCAGTGTCGCCTCGTTTAATCGCTACCTAAAATGACAGCTTTTAAATATTAACATGTTTGCTATGTTAGTGTCAATCACTTTTTTCACTTTTATTATTTCTTTTTTTCAAGTGATGTGATCTCAAATGACAACTTTTATACTCTATCATGCTTCGCATAATCTGTAAAGTGTTTTTTGAAACAAATATATGATTCGTTCCACAGGTTGTAAGCGCTACACATATTGTAGTAGCAACTTATGTTATATTATCATCGACGAATCTTTTCGTCAATACTTTTTTCGCTTTTTTGTAAAGTTTATGTAAATTTTATGTAACCTTACAAAGTTATCGCCAAACATTGTTACAACGTCTCGTGACGACAAGTGATAATATACCATGGGTTGCTGTATAGTGTCAACACTATTTTGTACTTTATTCATAATTCTTTATTTCTATTGTAGCTTTTAACTTTTGGAATCACTTTCTACTATATAAAGTCTAATATTATTGTATAATGTATTATACTCTTAATTCAAAGGAGGATTATAGTGAAGATACAAGAGAGTTACTTTAAACTTGATCAAGTCCCTGGCCTTTGGCGTAGTACTGTTGGACTTGAGCGAGAATCTTTACGTGTTAACCATGATGGGAATATATCTAAGCACCTTCATTCTCCTGATTGGGGAACTCGTAAACAACAACCTTATATACAAACTGACTTTGCAGAAAGTCAATTAGAATTAATTACACCCCCTACTGTGTCAATCAGTGAACTACAAGATTGGTTAAGCTCCTTCCATCAAATCGTCGCAACAACGAATGAAGAGAACGGAGACTTATTATGGCCGTTTAGTACACCGGTAATTATCCCAGAGAATACTGAGGATATTAAGATTGCACAGTTAGAGAAGATTGAAGAGTATAATTACCGGGCATTTCTAGCCGAATTATATGGTAAGCATGTTCAATTAATTTCTGGAATTCATTATAACTTCCAAATTAATCCTGATATCGAACATGATTCATTTGAAGCTCAGTCTGATTATGACGATGAATTGCAATTCAATAATAAGATTTATATGCATTTAGCTAGAAATTATTTCCGCTATCGTTGGTTACTAACTTATCTCATAGGTGCTTCACCTTTTGTTGCTCCTAACTATGCGACGAACTTATATGGTAAACCTCATGCAGAGAGAATGCGTTCAATTAGACAAAGTCGTTATGGTTATCAGAACAAAGAGTCTGTTGTGATGAACTATGATTCTTTAGAAGACTTTGTTACTTCTATAGAAGATGCAATTGATTCTGGTGCTCTTTCTTTAGAGAAAGAATTGTACCGTGATGTTCGTCTCCGTGGAGGAGCGAATACCCGAGAACTTTTAGATAAAGGAATTAGTTATCTTGAATTTCGTAACATCGATTTGAATCCTTATCATCCTCATGGGATTGATGATGAAACAATCGCATTGGTTCGTCTTTTTTTAATTACACTTTTATTTATCCCAGATGTAAAATACGACACTGAAATCGTAAAAGGAACTAAGATGAATTATGCAACTTCAGAAGCGGACGCTTTAGATGCTCCAATGGACATGGATGAAGCTAAATGGTTAGTCACTGCTATGCGCGAAGTTGCCGATCAATTATCTAACACAGATAATGTCTCTTCTATAGTAGATAAAGTTGAAGCTTCACTTGAAGATCCTTCATTAACTTTAGCTGGACGCATTGTTGAAGAAGCAACTGACTATGATAGTTTCCTTGAGATGGGCTTACGCCTTGCCAAAGAACATCAAGAAGTTTACTTAGATAAACCATACTTATTACATGGCTTTGAAAATCTCGAATTATCAACACAAGATGTGCTTAAAGAAGCAATTAAAACGGGTATTAAAGTAAGAATCATTGACGGTGAGGAAAATGTGATCGAATTATCTTTCCAAGGACAAACTGAATACGTTAAAAGTGCAAATATGACTCGACTTGATTCTTTAATCAGTTATTTCTTAATGGAAAATAAAGTCGCAACGAAAGTCTTACTCGATGATGCTGGTCTTAAAGTCCCTTCAGGAACATCATTTAGTAACATTGAAGATGCGAAAGCATACTACACTTCCCTACCGGATAAAGCTATTGTAGTAAAACCTAAGAATACAAATTACGGTTTAGGTATTACAATCTTCAGAGGTAAACCGGGTGAAGAAGATTATATTGATGCTTTAAACTTTGCCTATAAGGAAGATCATACGGTTTTAGTTGAGGAGTATATAGAAGGAACTGAATTACGCTTCTATATTCAAGATAACCAAACCATGGCAATAGTTGAACGTCGCCCAGCTCATGTCATTGGAGACGGAGTGTCTACCATTGGCGAGTTAATTGATGAAGTGAACAAAAATCCACTACGTGGACGCGATCATAAGGCACCTTTAACAATCATTGAAAAAGGTGAAATCGAGACACTTCAATTAAAAAACTATGGATATACTTTTGATTCTATACCAGAAGATGGTAAGACAGTATACTTACGAGAGAACAGTAATGTGTCGACCGGTGGAGTTTCAATAGACCGTACCGATGATACGCATGAAGGTTATAAGAAGATTGCTGAAAAAGCTTCTCAATTACTTGAAGCGAACTTCTGTGGTGTAGATATCATTATTGAAGATTACACTAAAGAACCTACTCAGGATAATTACGGTATTATCGAAGCAAACTTTAATCCGATGATTGCGATTCACCGCTTCCCAGGCGAAGGAACACCTCGTCTTTTAGGAAAAGCAATGTTAAATCAATTATTCCCTGACGTTTATAATAGAGGGTAATATTACAGTCGTACATTTACACAAACTTTACAATTCCGGCTCTTTGTCAAATAGGGTTGATGACTCATTTTAATCAAGATCAAGCAGCATAAGTTGTTGCTTGATCTTTTTTATTTGTCTGAGGGACATATAATCGCGTCATAAGTAAAATACGGTCTCTAAAA
>NZ_JBGQQX010000102.1:0-3023 GCF_045528525.1 Ruoffia sp. FAM 26255
TTAACCCGAAGCCACCGCGGTTTCCAGCAAGCTGAAGCAGAGCTATGGGAAATGTTTGGAACACTAGCAGAGAGCTGATTTTTTTACAGAAGGAATTCTTTATTTACACAAACTTCTTGACGCTCCCCTTTAATACCATATACTAACTATAATTAGAATAATCGGAGGCTGATTATATGCAAAAATTAGTTTACAGCTCACTTAATGGGCAACACCTCGTTGATACACGTTCGCAACATTCATTTCGAGCTGGCCACATTGTTGGGGCACTGAATCTTAATTTAGCTAATTTTAAAAAGTACGCGATTAACTATTTCCCAACAAATGAGCCCATGGTCTTTGTCACTGATGATAAAAGTTCACAACACTTAGACGATCTTCAATTATCAGCAAAAGAATTAGGCTTTACAGAGTTGTCTGGTTATATTTTGTTTGAGGAAATCCCTAATTCAGAACTCAGACAAAGTGATACAATCTCTGCTAAGGATTTCTTAGATCTTGAAGGCGATTATACTCTTCTTGATGTTAGAAATCCGTCCGAAATTACACGTATCGCACCAAAAAATAATCTTAAATCCATTCCGTTTGAAGATTTACCTACGTCTCATCAATCCCTTAATAACAGTAAACACATCTATACTTTATGCGGTTCTGGGAACCGAGGAACAGCAGCTGCTTCGTACCTTGAGACACTAGGATTTCAACCTATCATTATCGAAGGTGGTATGAAAGCTATCCAAGATGAAGACAAGTATAAGGCTACTGGTAAGTGAAAATACGATTATAGATATTTTCAAATAAAATGAAATTAACAATACTATAGAGGAGTGAGATCATGGCGGTAGAACAGACTTACATCATGTTGAAGCCTGATGCTATCCAACGACAGTTAATGGGTGAGATTATTAGTCGAATTGAAAGAAAAGGCTACCAGATCCTTCAAGCAAAGTTAATGGATCTTGATTCAGAGATAATTGCGAATCATTATGCTCATTTATTAGAACAGAATTTCTATCCTAAACTGGAAGCTTATATGTTATCCGGACCAGTATTTGCAATGATTGTTGAAGGCGATGAAGCTATTCAAGGTATGCGGACATTGATGGGGCCGACAAATGTCTTTGAAGCAATGCCGGGAACAATTCGTGGAGACTTTGCGACTGATTTAACTTATAATACGATTCATGGCTCAGACTCACCTGAAGCTGCTGAAGTTGAAATCAAGCGATTTTTTGGCTAGTTTGCGTGAGTTCAAATTAAGAATATACTTATCAAATAATAGGAGTATTTTATGTTTAAAATTTTAAAAGCTGGCTTGTTACTCGCGACTTCTCTCGCAATGATTAACTTACAACCCGTCTCTGCGCAAGGTTTAATGGGACGACAAGAGTTCGTTGATTATTTAAGCTCTTCCCTATCATCTGGCAATGGTTGGGTAGATGGCGGACAATATATGGATAATTTTGATGATGCATTATTCAACTCTGCTATCAGTGGAACAACTTTAAGTGATGCTCAAATTCGAGATATTATTTACACTTTGGAAGATGGTTATCCAGGGTGGATTGACCATGCAACAGAGATGTCATTAACAGAATATGCCCGTGAATACTTAGCACAATATGCTAGTCCTGCTGGAGATAGCGCTTCGAATGCCAGTACAGAATCCTTACCATATCAGGATTTTATTGGGACTTATCAATCTACTGGTGCAGTTCAAAGCATTAGTTTACAAAACGTAACTATGCCTTACGATAATTATCTGGAAAGGTCAGAGGAAAGTTTAGTGTTCTTTCTTTCAAATAAAGTCACAGTTTCTGATTCTTTTAAACCTGATACTTCCCATCAACTAACTTTTAATCGTGATGGAATTGTTGATCATCAAGGAACTGATGGTCTGGGATACGCATCTTATCAATATCAAAACTACATCGGTGAGCAGTCAAATATGAAAAAATTAGACACGAATCTTTATTTTTATTATAACGACGTCCAGGATTCCTATGATTTAGTGAGCTTTTACGAGATACAAAGTAATTCAATGGATGACATTACTTTTAATGTAAACCTAACTCGTTTTCAAAAGCTGTCAACTGAATCGACAAGTCAACCATCAAGTTATCAAAATGTCATTGAGCTCCACCAAGCGTTTGAAGCATTCAATTGGATTACCTCTCCCGAGGCTTTAGAAGCTTATGGTGATTTTAGATATGTTGTTGAGAATGCTAGTTTTGGAAATATTGGAGGTGAGGATACGAAATACGAAGAACTGCAAACAATGATAGGTCGCTCTGATTATACGGTTTCTGAACAACTTCAACTTGATTTCCGTAATAATTACATTATTTCGTATCCTTATTACAGACCGAATGGAACAGAATCATTCATGCAAGTATCTTATCCCATTCACGATGTTTTTGCGATGGGAGCAACTTTGATTTTCTATGAAGTATCACCTGAAATGTTTAAGCCGATTGATAATGATTTTTATCAATATAATTCGGTCAGTCAATTTGTTGATTTGAATCCGAATATTATTGCGGTATCTCAATTTTGGGGCACTCCAAGTGACCGATATCAACTTGCCATTCCAACAATTAATCCATCAACGGGTGCTCAAACGGTCTATCAGATGTTTCAAAAGGTCGCTCAGCTGTTAGGAAGAGACGATATCGGCACGCACACGCTGCGTAAGACGTTTGGTTACCACTATTACAAGAAAACCAAAGATGTGGCCACACTGATGGAAATATTTGGTCATAGCAGCGAAAAAATCACGAAGCGCTATATCGGGATCAATGAAGACGAAATAAGTGAAACCTTATTAAATTTTAGATTAGGATTTTAATATAACTAAATGATAGAATATTAGTCGAATAGAATATATATTTATTGAACCTGAATAATTCATAGCTCTATAATTTAAGCTGGTTTCTTGAATAAATTAATCGTTCTTGGAAAAATTGGGAATTTTTCTACAAAATAGTGAGTTCTCGAAGTAGATTTTAACTAAATGAACCTTC
>NZ_JBGQQX010000103.1:0-2928 GCF_045528525.1 Ruoffia sp. FAM 26255
TGGTGAATTAACCATATCAGAAAGGGGGTCTTTTTTCATCACCTAATGGGTGATGAAGCAGATTACTTTAAAGACTATTAAATCAATGTTAGGAAAGACTATTAGTAAAACTATGAATTATTCAGGAATAAGTTAAGCCAATTGTTTTTTCGACACGACTCAATGTAGACTCAGCGATAGCAGAAGCTCGTTTCGCTCCGTCTTGTAAGATATCGTCTAAATCTGAACTTGTTAATAGTGATTCATAACGTTCTTGGATAGGTTCTAGCGTTGAAACAACTAAGTCAGCTAGATCACCTTTGAAGTTACCATAGCCTTGGCAACTATAATCAGAAACGATTGAGTCAATAGATTTTCCACTGAAGCTTGCGTAGATTTGTAATAAGTTCGCTACAGCAGGTTGATTTTCTTTATCATAGTTCACTTCACCAATAGAATCCGTTACGGCACTCTTAATTTTCTTAGTGATTTGTTTTGGTGTATCTAACATAGATACAAATGATTTTGTATTTGTATCTGACTTACTCATCTTGCTTGTTGGATCTTGCAAGCTCATAATACGTCCGCCTTCTTCAGGTATAAGTGGTTCAGGTTTAACTAATAGATCATCATTATAGCGAGAATTAAAGCGGTCAACAAAGTTACGTGTTAATTCTAAATGTTGCTTTTGATCGTCTCCGACTGGAACAAAATTAGCATCATATAAGACAATATCTCCAACCATTAATGTTGGGTAAGCTAATAAACCAGCATTAACAGCTTCTTGCTTTCTAGCTTTATCTTTAAATTGAGTCATACGTTCTAACTCACCTAAACCAGTCATACATTGAATAATCCATGCCATTTGAGCATGAGCAGGGACATCAGATTGAACGAATAGAATCGCTTTTTTTGTATCAATACCAATGGCTAAGTATAAAGCAGCCAATTGACGTGTCATTTGTTTTAATATTTTTGGATCTTGTGGTACTGTGATGGCATGCTGATTAACGATAGAATAGATAGCGTCGTAAGAATCTTGTAAGTCAACAAAGCCTTTCATAGCACCAATATAATTACCAATTGTGGGGATTCCCGAAGGTTGCACTCCAGAAAAAACTTTTTCTTTCATAAAAATACCTCTTTTCAAATATTAAATATTTCTTAAATTATATTAGCATTATAACGTATTTATTGACAAAGAACAAAAATAAAAAATCTTAATGACCTGTAAATCTTAGTGTGTTAATGAATAATGACTTTGTGAATTAATGATGAATTCTTAATATAGTCTAAAGAGATGATTAGAAGTAAGATTGATTTTTTCATTTGAAAATGCTATACTATTAAACATAAAGCAATACAGATTGTGAAAACATACTTCATTAAAAGTATAACACTATTGTTTTTGTATCACTTTATTATTTCACAAAAGAGCTGCTAACGTACTAAACAGGAGCCGCAAAGTTTTAGCTAACTTTGTCAAAATTGAAAGGAGCAACTATATTATGGTTACTTTATACATCACTCCAAGCTGTACCTCATGTCGAAAAGCTCGCACATGGTTAGAAGAAAATGAAATTCCTTATGAGGAGCGTAATATTTTTACTGAACCATTATCAATCACAGAAATTAAGTCAATTTTACGAATGACAGAAAATGGGACAGAGGATATTGTTTCTACTCGTTCAAAAGCATATTCTGAATTAGATGTAGAATTAAGTGAGATTCCTTTAAATGATTTCTTCGAAATGATTCAAGAGCAACCTGGGCTGTTGCGTAGACCAATTATCATTGATGATAAAAGACTACAAATTGGATACAATGAAGATGAAATTCGTCGTTTCTTACCACGTGCAGTTCGTGCATTAGAATTACAAAAAGCACGCGCATTGGTTAACGAATAAAAACCATTTTTTATTATAACTATGACCGATTATTTATTAATCGGTTTTTTTGTCTTTTTTACTTGAAACATGACATTCTGATTGGTATGATAACGTAACACTAATGATTTGTGTATTGCTAGATTATTCGTATAATAGATGTAAGAAGATCTAAGGAGGTGTACGGATATGGAAATGGAACACATTAATGAAAATTTAATTAAAGTGTCAATTAGACAGGAAGACTTGGAAGAGCGAGGAATTGATTTCCTAGATTTAGTTGGTGATCAAAAGACGATTGAAAGATTTTTCTACTCAATTTTAGAAGAGGTAGATGTTGATAAGCACTTTCAGGAATCAGAAGCTGTCACTTTCCAAGTAATGCCTAATAAAGAAGGTTTGGAATTATATATAAGCCGAACAAATTTTGATGAAATGGATGAAATATGGGAAGATGAATTAACTAAACATCTCATAGAGCGTAAACGAGAAATGAATGAAAATGAATCAAATAAAGATGATAATAAAAAAGAGAAGACAATCTTAGATTTATTTGAAAATGAAGAGAGTATTCAAGAAACTGAAGATGTAAAATCAGTTGAAGGTGAAATTATTAAATTTGCTGACTTAGAGGATTTTCTTAAGTTATCGAGAGAAGTAACCACTGATTTGATTCGTGCAGACTTTTATCATATGAATTCAAATTATTACTTAGTCATTAACTATGTTGATTCTTCAATTGTTGAAGAATACGCGTACAACAAACTTTTAACTATGTTTGAGTATGGTGAAAAAGTCAAAGTAACTGAAGCAATCCTTCAAGAACATGGAGACATGTTACGAAGCAAGGATGCATTGAAGTATTTTGGAGAAAATTTCTGATAATATTTATAAGAGCCAATGGAAAATTTCCGTTGGCTCTTTTTTAATGAAATTGTAATAATGGAAAAGCCTCTTTTTTATGTATTTTGATTTGTCAAATTAAGCTAGACAAAACTGCTTCATCTAAGTAACTCAAAAATACTTCCAACGGTGTTCGGTAGTGTAAGGATTTCCGTGGAAT
>NZ_JBGQQX010000104.1:0-2823 GCF_045528525.1 Ruoffia sp. FAM 26255
AGACCGTATTTTACTTATGACGCGATTATATGTCCCTCAGACAAATAAAAAAGATCAAGCAACAACTTATGCTGCTTGATCTTGATTAAAATGAGTCATCAACCCTATTTGACAAAGAGCCGAAAAAACACACCTACTTGAAAAAGCCAGGTGTGTTTTACGATAGTGCAGAAAGCTATTGCACTTGTTCTATTTGCTAGAAATAAGTTCAGGATATATCTCACTGATAGGCTTTTGATCATTTAACAATAAACTATCACTAGCCAATTCCGCTTTTGTTTGGCTGACATGGCGTAAGAAGATTGCCAGTAGTAATGCCGTTAAAGCCGTCGCTACAAAATAGGACAAGCGCATCTCGAGACCGAAGCCAATTTGTTCCGTTAACAGATAAAGAATGACCATGTACAACATGAAGACACCAGGGATTAGGGTTACCCAGAAGTTTCTTGATTTATAACTTAAATACGCACTTGAGACAAACAGTGCAATAACTGCTGTTGCTTGGTTAGCCCAGTTAAAGTAACGCCATAAAATATTAAAGTCGATAAACATTAACGCCATACTAATCATAAAAATTGGAATCGAAATAGCAAAACGATGACGAACTACCTTTTGACTTAATTTAATGTAATCCGCAATAATCATTCGCAAACTACGAAAAGCTGTATCGCCTGAAGTAATGGGTAGAACAATAACTCCAAGAATTGCAATTGTCCCTCCAACAGTGCCCAATAAAGTCATCGCAATTTCGCTGACTGCTGCAGAAGCTGTTCCCGCTTTAATAATTTCATTTAAATCGACGCGGTCAAACAAGGCCATGGCTGCTGCTGCCCAGATCATCGCAATAATTCCTTCTGTAATCATCGCACCATAGAAAACCCAACGCCCCTGCCCTTCTTTTTGAATTGTTCGGGAAATAATCGGACTTTGAGTTGCATGGAAGCCTGACATGGCACCACATGAAATTGTAAAGAAAAGGCCAGGTATCAGTGAAACACCATCTGGATGCATATTTTGTAAATTAATTTCCGGAATGTTAGCAAAGTTTCCAGTAGTAATTAATGTTATTAAAACAGCCACGCAAGATAATAATAAAACTGCTCCAAAAATTGGATAAATTCGTCCAATGATTTTATCAATAGGTAGTATGGTTGATAGGATATAATAAATGAAAATAACAACTACCCAAAACCATCGACCCATAAAATCCGGTGTCAAATTAGCCAATAATGATGCTGGTGAGGTTACAAATACGGTTCCTACTAATAATAATAGCAATGAAGCAAAAATATTAACGATATGCTTCATGAAATTACCTAAATATTTACCCGCTAAAGCTGGTAAATGATCGCCATTATTTCTTAAGGAAATCATGCCTAGATAATAATCATGAACTGCTCCTGCAAAAATATTCCCAATAACAATCCAAATGAATGCGACAGGTCCATATAAAGCTCCCATAATCGGTCCGAATATCGGTCCAGTTCCTGCAATATTCAACAGCTGAATCAACCAATTCTTCTGTTTGGCCATCGGTACATAATCAATACCGTCCTCCAAGACATAGGCTGGTGTTTCTCTTTCTACTTCTACACCAAAGTTTCTGACAATGACTTGAGAATAGAAAACGTATCCCAAGATAAGCAAGACTACCCCACCAATAAATGATAACAACCTTAACACTCCTTTTCTAAAATCTATAGTAACGGCTTAATTTGATTATATCACCCAGTCTGTTATATAACAACACGAAAGTGAATGTTTTTTCAAGCATATAACTATATTAGCACCGAATAACTATACCTAACCCGTGTTGTTTAAGGATATTAACAAAAAAGAACACATAAACTATCTGTTTTATAACAGTTAGTTTGTGAATGTTTCCCTTCTGATTTTTTATTAAATTTATATATTTTAATTAACTTACATTCAGGCTGGTGTATCAAGGTGTACTTGCTCTCTTCGATAGACAAAGGGGCTATTGAAGCAGCTTTGTTGACTCGATAATAAAATTGACGAAAGAGTCACTCCATTATTTAATTCTAGGCAATAAAAAACTGACAGCTCTCTTCATTAGTTGCGTAGTTAAACTACCTTACTAAGTATTTGATTATTACTGACAACAATGTGCTTGTTCAAGATAATACTTCCTAATTTCGGTTCTAAAAAGAACAATTCTTCTTCACAAATCTCGTTCTTAATTGTTTCATGCTCTATTAGGACTTCTTTACCACTCAATGTTATACAGCGCTGAAATACTACAGGATCTCCACTATTGAAAGAAAATCCTAGCATTCCGCTCCCAATATCAGCTGTTTGTGCTGTTTTAATGAGAGTGTTTGTATTCAAACCTAATATTAGAGTAAATAAAGTTGTAACGACTACCATTTGTACTACCTTATTTTTACCTAGCTTTGAAATCATATTATAAATTGATTTCGCTTTTTCCATTATATTAGGCTTTTCATCCTTTGCATCCTTTTCAGGTTTTCCATTCTCTTCTTCTTGTCCTTTTTGCACTAGCATATCTAACTCAATTTTCTTTTGTTTAGTTTTTTCTTGCTCTAGTGCAATTTCCTTGTTTGATTCAATATTAGCTAGTTCCACCATTGTATTACATTGTTTCCAATGAGTTATACACGATAAAATCATCTTTAAATATCTATAATCTGTGTTCTTTTTTTCATCTCACTCCCTCCATTATTTTAATAACGCCGATTGTAAAATTAAGCTAGACAACTAAAACAGCCATTTGTGGTACACTCAACTTGTAATTCCGACCAAAGAATACAAAGGAGTGACCACAAATGACCTACACCCATC
>NZ_JBGQQX010000105.1:0-2815 GCF_045528525.1 Ruoffia sp. FAM 26255
ATTTCTTCTGTTACAACCCGAAGGAATAAAATTCCTAGAAAATCTTTAAACTATAAGACTCCGTTGGAAGTCTTTCTTGAGAATGTATCAGGGTTAGATTATTTCTAGCTTAATTTGACAAATGAAAAAATATAAAACTAAAAATGTTTGAAGATATACAGGATATACTTATCGTTATCCCTCCTTGACATTTTATAATTGCCCTTTACACTAATAAGATATCAGTTATCCAGGTATTCAAAATAGGTAAAAACGTCCTATTAAAAGTGCAGCGGTCAATAATATCAAACCAATCCATGTCATTCGATTCATGATGTCCTCCATTCTATTTTACTAAAATCATTACCTATATTAGCATTGATATAAACGTTTATTACAGGCGATATCTAATCGATCGATGTGGTTATGATATCCACTGCTGCTAGAAAGCATGCCACTCATCTACAGTGCCCTTCTTCCTCAATTAGATACGGTAGGAAATAATAAGCCTCTCTTATTAGCGATGACCACCCTCCCACTAATCAATAGAGCCATTCCATTGTTAAAACGCTTTAACATCATATTATAAATAATATAGTTATCCAATTTTTTCACGAATAACTTCTCGCAACTGATGGGTTACTTATTACCTACAATTCTAACTCAATTTCCTATCATCAACCATTAAACAAATACTCATTTTTGTTTAAGCACTTTGATAAAATATTTCAACAAATTTTTATTTATTTGCGTTGAGGCAAGTAAGTATACAATGATGCCTAATGAAATTTCTAAGATTAACTTATAGTACATACTGATCGTTAAAAAATTTATTGGGTAAACGATGATTAACATCACAATAGCTGAAGTTAATGAGGGTAATGTTACCATAAACTGCTCAGAGAGTGTAAAATTAATCAATTTCCTATTGGGATACGCATTGATAAATAATTCAATAATTCTCTCTATCAAAGTTCCTAAAGCGATATAATAAGGCCCATATGGGAGAGTAATAATAATCAGTAATAAACCAACGACCCTTTTAGTAAATTCCATTTTTACAATTAAATCGCTTTTACCAAGTGCCTTAATTGACTGTAAATTTAATGAAAGTAAGGGCCATAAAGAATACGTTATCGCAAATACCCTCAAATACGGTACCGCCTCCAGCCATTCGTCCGTTAATATAACAATGATTAACGGCTCAGAGACTATAAAGAAACCAATACCTATGGGATAAATAATAAAAGCTGAGACTTCCATCGTCTTTTTTATTATATGCTTCATTTTGCTGTGTTCATCTTGTAATGAAGATAGCGTTGGAAAAATAATACTTTGTAAAACTTTATCAAAGTTTGTGACGACTGATTTTGGTATTAGCTCACCTCTTTGATAAAAACCTAAATCTTCGGTACTATATACTTTTCCAATTAATAATTTTCTCAAATCCAAATAAAGACTGTAGATTAAGTTACCTGCCAATATACCAATCCCAAATTTAAACATACTCCTAAGGCGATTCAGTGAGAATTTAAGATTCACTTTAAATTTAATGATACGATTTAATAATATCGGGTTTAAATAACTACTTATAATTTGCTGTATCACTAAAACCCATATACCAAAACCATTTAGTGCTAATACAACAGCAACACCACCAGAAATAAACAAGGACATCGAGCTTGATAAGAAAAGTGGTTTGAAATTCTGATTTCTAGATATATAAGCAATTTGGATTGAATTGTAACCTAGTGGAAACAATACAACGCCTAAAATTCGAATGATTGTACTGAGTTCATTATCATTGTAAAAGTTTCCTATAATGGGAGCCAATACATATAATAATAGATAAAAAAATATCGACACCAATACACTGAATACTAGAACTGTTGAATAATCTAATGCATCCACTTTCTTCTTCTGGATTAGTGCAGTATTGAATCCACCTTCTATGAAAACTAAAAAAATATTAGTGAATACTAATATTATAGCCATTCTTCCTAGAATTTCAGGACCAAGTAATCTAGCTAAAATGAGTTGCATGGATACTTGTACAGCCTGAGCTCCACCTCTCTCTAGTAATTTCCATACAAATGAATTTAAAATTTTTCTATTCAATATTATCTTCCTTTATACATTATTAAATCAACGCTTCGCAATTTATAATAGTATGTTTTTTTCTAAATCAATTTTTCATAAACCCTTTATGTTCTTAATCTTAACATACAAAAAGATTAGAACTTGGTAAAATTCAAATTCTAATCTAAATTAAATTTACTTTATTTAATGGCCAATAAATAAGTAATGCTTCTGATAAAATATTTTCTTTAGGTATAGTTCCCATATCTCTACTATCTTTTGAATTTCGCCGATTATCACCTAGGACAAAATATTCATCATCAGGTACTTTTTCAATAATAAGATCTTCTGTAAACTGCAACCATTCTTCTTTTTTAGTTTCTAAATATGGCTCTGTTACCAACTCATTGTTTATATAAAGTTCATCATTTTTGTATTCAATACGATCACCTGGTAATCCAATAATTCTTTTAATATAGTACTTATCTAATTCTGGAACATCCATAATGACTATATCAAATCGATCGATTTCAAAATAATTTGTTCCAATTACCTTCTCTCCATGTTCTAATGTATAATCCATTGAAGCTCCTTCGATACTATAGAACGGAAATATAAGACTTCTAATAATCGCCAATTGTAAAATTAAGCTAGACAACTAAAACAGCCATTTGTGGTACACTCAACTTGTAATTCCGACCAAAGAATACAAAGGAGTGACCACAAATGACCTACACCCATCTTACCACGGATGAAC
>NZ_JBGQQX010000106.1:0-2785 GCF_045528525.1 Ruoffia sp. FAM 26255
CTAATTCCGGCAAATCTTGCACCGTCATTCCGGCTTTAATAGCTGTAGCAATGATATCAATCCGTTTATCTACACCGTCTTCTCCGATGGCTTGAGCGCCATAAATTTTACCAGTAGTCGGATGAAACAATAATTTTAAAACAATGGTTTTTGCATTAGGATAATAGCCAGCATGGCTTTTTCCTTGGATATGAATCACTTCATACACCTCATCAGCTTGTTGCAATTGGCGTTCATTCAAACCGGTCGCTGCTGCTGCCATTTTGAACACTCGTACAATTGCTGTCCCGATACTGCCTTTATTTTTGCGTTCCAATCCGCTAATGACATCAGCCACTTGACGTCCTTGACGGTTAGCTGGCGAAGCCAATGCAATCATTGTGTCTTCTTCGTTGATTTGTTGTTTAACGACAATCGCATCCCCTACAGCGTAAATATCTTTTTGGCTAGTTTCATATTGGTCATTGACGACTATTCCGCCACGTAAACCTGTTTCGACACCGGCTGTCAAAGCTACCGTTGTTTCCGGTTTTACGCCGACAGACATTAAAGTAATATCACTTTCTAAGCGTTCTCCGTTTTCCAATACAACGATTTTACCTTTTTCTTCAAATGATTCAGCCGCCAATCCTGTATATAATCTTACCCCATTAGCTGCTAATTCTTTCGTTACATAAGCCGCCATTTCTTCATCGAAAGGTGGCAGTACATGTGGCGCTTTCTCTACAATAGTAACTTCCATTCCTCGTTGGACTAAACTTTCTGCCATTTCTAGCCCGATAAATCCAGCACCTATGACAACTGCTTTTTTAGGGTTGTGTATATGGATAAAGTTGGAAATCGCATCGACATCTGGAACAGAACGCAAGGTGAAAATATTCTCTGCTTCTTCTAATCCGTTTGCTGGCGGAATAAATGGCTTTGCTCCTGGAGACAAGATTAATTTGTCATACCCCAGTGTGTATGTTTCTTGATCGGTTTGCACGACCACTTCTTTGTTGTCAGAGTCGATGGAAATAGCTTCACTATTTGGTCGTACGTCTAAATTGAACCTTGCTTGCAAAGCTTCTGGAGTTTGAACTAACAAATCCGTCCGTTCATCAATTTCTCCAGCGACATAATAAGGCAAACCACAATTAGCAAATGACACATAAGGCCCTTTTTCTAACACGATAACTTCTGCTCTTTCATCCAAGCGTCTTAACCGCGTAGCAGCAGACATACCACCTGCTACACCACCAATAATTACAATTCTCATTAATTCTTTCCTCCTTTTTTTGCTCCTGCCCATGCCATCATGCCGCCACGGACGTTGATAACATTATGTCCTTGTTTCAGCAATATTTTCGTCGCTCGTTTACTGCGCATCCCAGATTGGCACACTACGTAAATTTGACCCTTCGGTGTATAGGTAGAAACTTTAGCCAATGGAATATTTTTTGCTCCTGGAATATGACCATTTTTGAATTCATGCGGTTCTCTCACATCAATAATTTGCGGCTTTTCGGATAATTTATTCTCCAGTTCAGTAGTTGAAATCGTAGGTGTTTTTTTGAAAAACATATTTTCCCTCCTCATAATAGTAATTATTTTGCTGTTACTTTTTCCGTTAAATACTCTTTTAGTACTTCTTTTGGTTGGGAGCCAACTATCTTTTCAATCGGCTTACCATCTTTATATAAAACCATGGTAGGAATGCTCATAATGCCTAGTTGACTAGCTATTACATTGTTTTCGTCAATGTTCAACTTTGCAATTTTAATTTCAGGTGCAAATTCTGCTTCTAATTCTTCTAATACTGGTCCTAACATCTTACATGGCCCACACCAAGGAGCCCAAAAATCGACTAATGTAATACCCTCTTTTACTTCTGATGCTAATGTTATATCAGTTACTTTTACTGTCATTCGATTGTTCCTCTCCTTTTATCTTATGTCTGTTATTTCTTTTCAATGAAAATGTACTTGGCACGGGATCATATCCGCCTTTAACAAATGGATGACACCGCATAATAAGTGCTGCTCCCATTAGAGACCCTTTTGCTGCTCCGTGTTTTTCAATCGCATCAACAGCATAGTGCGAGCAGGTGGGATAATAACGGCAACTCGGTGGAAACAACGACGAAATTCCTTTTTGATAACCTTTTATACTTAATAAAATGTATTTTACATTTATACACCCCCACGCGTATTTTGGTTATACCCCCATACGTATTTTTTGTAAAGCATTTTTCAAAAAGAATAAAAACGACCATAATATGTCGGTATGTCCGAATCTTGTATTAAGAGCTAGTGGATAAAGTTACATGATCTTCCTCTCTATGAGCAAAAAAAACTATAGAGGATACTTTTTTTAGTGTCCACTATAGGGGTCCATTTTAGTTCACGAGAAAGTCTTTTTTATATTTATTTAGCAGCATCCACTACTTCTTTTAATGTTGATTCAACTTCTATAGCAATCATTGTCAAATTATCATCTTTGACAAAGTCAATTAATACTGTTGGTTTTAGTAGTCCAATATACACATCGGCTTCTTTTTCATAAACAACTACCTTACACGGTAAAAAGTAGCCAACTTCAATACGTTTTTCCAATACTTCTTTTGCTTGTTTTGGATTACATACTTCTAATACCTCAAAATTTGTAGGGAAATCTAACCCTTTAGATTTAATTTTTTCTTTAAAATTAACTTGATACAATACACCAAATTCTCTTTCTTTGAGTTTCTCAATGAGTGCTTCTGTTGCCGCTTGGAATGATTTAGTTGTTTTAACTTCATACATAA
>NZ_JBGQQX010000107.1:0-2580 GCF_045528525.1 Ruoffia sp. FAM 26255
CCAAGTGAATTCTCCTTTTAGTAATGTATGGTAACTTTATTATATAGGAATTCACTGGCTTTTGTGTACATACAAAAAAAGGTGTCAGTGAGATTTCTCTCACCAACACCAAAAATTCAAGAACCAATTTAACGACCAGGTCAGTCCACTCTGATCTGGTTTTTTTGTATTTATAATGTTATTTTGTGTGGGCGAAAGATTTTAGGCGAACTCAAGCCAAACCGTGATGTCATTTATCTTAAGTTGCTCGAACTCAAGCCAAACCGCATATCCATTTGGCTCAAGTACGTGTCAAAAAATCATGTTCAAATAAAATCCACTACCAATTCGTACCGATTCTCTATGAATAAAGCATAATAAGTGTGAGTATGCTATAATGTATTAAAATTATATTATGTAGGAGGCACTCATTCGTGACCGAACAAACAAAACCAACTTTTTATATTACAACGCCAATCTATTACCCAAGTGGGAAATTACATATCGGTAATGCCTATTCAACTTTAGCCTGTGATGCTATGGCTCGCTATAAACGATTAATGGACTATGATGTTTACTTCTTAACAGGAACAGATGAACACGGCCAAAAAATCGAAACTAAAGCTGAAGAATTAGGTGTTGAACCGCAAGCTTATGTAGATGGAATGGCAGAATCAATTAAAGAATTATGGAAATCATTAGAGATTACAAATGACGGCTTTATTCGTACAACTGAAGAGCGTCATAAACAAGCGATTCAAACAATCTTTGAACGTTTAATTGAACAAGGAGACATCTATCTTGGAGAATACTCTGGTTGGTATTCAGTGAGTGATGAAGAATACTTTACTGAAAGCCAATTATCAGAAGTTTACCGCGATGAAGATGGGAATGTGACGGGTGGGGTTGCACCCTCTGGACACGAAGTGGAGTTAGTTAAAGAAGAATCTTATTTCTTTAAACTGAGCAAATACGCTGAGCGTTTAGAAGCATATTACGATGCCCATCCAGAATTCTTACAACCAGCATTTCGTAAGACTGAAATGGTTAATAACTTTATTAAACCAGGTTTAGAAGATTTAGCTGTATCAAGAACGTCATTCTCTTGGGGGATCCCAGTAAAATCAGATCCTAAACACGTCGTTTATGTATGGATTGATGCATTATCTAACTACATTACTGCCTTAGGTTACGGAAGTGATAACGATAGTCTATTCAAACAATTCTGGCCTGCAGATGTGCACGTAATTGGTAAAGATATTTCTCGTTTCCATATGATTTACTGGCCAATTTTATTAATGGCATTAGATATACCATTACCTAAGCAAATTTTTGCTCATGGTTGGCTATTAATGAAAGACGGAAAAATGTCTAAATCAAAAGGAAATGTCATTTATCCTGATACATTAATTGAACGTTATGGTCTAGATGCAACGCGTTTCTATCTATTAAGAGAAATGACACAAGGAAACGATACGGTCTTTACACCAGAAGATTTCGTTAACCACATTAACTTTGAATTAGCGAATGATTTAGGAAACTTATTAAATCGTACGATTGCGATGATGAACAAGTATTTTGATGGGAAAATCCCAACGGATTTAACAGCTTTTGATAAAACAGAATTCGATGCGTCAATTGAAGCATTTATCGAAAAAGAAATCGCAGACTATCATACAGCAATGGATCGTTTAGATTTCCATTCTGCGTTAAATAATGTCATGGCAATCGTATCTCGTACAAATAAATATATCGATGAGACAATGCCTTGGACATTAGCTAAAGAAGAAGAAAGCCGAGCGCAATTAGCTTCTGTGATGTATCATTTAGCAGATTCATTAAGAGTTGTGGCGCATTTATTACGTCCAATTATGCCAAATTCACCTGCTCAAATCTTTGAACAACTGGGTATGCCATCAGAAACAGACCGTTTACTGACAGACCTTGCGCTAAACCAAGTGCCTGAGAATACGACCGTGATTAAAAAAGGTGTACCAATCTTCCCAAGATTAGACACTGAAGAAGAAGTTAAATTAATTCAAGAAGCAATGAATGGCAAAGGTAGCAATGAAGCAACTGGTAAAGTTGATGATGAAGACTGGAATCCAGAATCAGTTGAATTAGTTTATGACGAAACGGAATCAGTAGAGTTTACGGACTTCATTAAAACTGAAATGAAAGTGGCTGAAGTGATTGATGTTGCGCCAGTAGATGGCTCTAATAAGTTACTTAGATTCCGCTTAGATGCTGGAGATAAAGGTCATCGTCAAATTTTATCTGGAATTGCGAAATATTATCTAGACCACGAAGCTTTAATTGGTAAAAAGGTTATCGTTGTAGCGAACCTGAAACCACGTAAGATGATGGGATATATTAGTCAAGGAATGATTCTTTCATCTGAATCAGATGGCAAGTTATCATTACTGTTTGCTGATCCAGAAGCAGCTAACGGAAGTTTAATCGGATAATTTATATATCGCCGATTGTAAAATTAAGCTAGACAACTAAAACAGCCATTTGTGGTACACTCAACTTGTAATTCCGACCAAAGAATACAAAGGAGTGACCACAAATGACCTACACCCATCTTACCACGGATGA
>NZ_JBGQQX010000108.1:0-2290 GCF_045528525.1 Ruoffia sp. FAM 26255
GGTGGTCGTCCAGCGAAATTGTTTGGTTGTCTGTTCCGTAGAACAGATCCCCTTACACATTTGGTGTGTTTATCTTTGTTCAGTTTTCAATGAGCTTTCGTTGCGGTTGTGATGCAACTTTATTAGTGTAACATGTTTGTTACGCAATTGTCAACTAATTGTTTGAATTAATTTTAATTGGTCTCACATGTTTCGCTTTTTTCTCGTCACTTCATGTGACAAGGTCTATATTGTATCATGTTACTCGATACACTGTCAACCTTTTTTTGAATCTTTTATTCAACCGAAGTTAGATGTTCGATTCGTTTGTGCTGTCTCAATTGACAACCTAATTATAATAGCATGAACCCATAGCCAGTGTCAACACTTTTTAAGAGTTATTTTAACTAACGATAGATTCATTCGGTTGCTCTTTTAACAACTTGAATATAATAGCATCTGAATGACTGCTGTGTCAATAAGATATTTCAAATTTGTATGTATTATATAGAAGGGATAAAGTGATAGCTATAACTAATGCCAGAAATCATACACACAATCACTAATCAATCGCGTATTATGACTCTGGCATATTATATATATATGAATTTATACTAAATCGACTTTCACTTCTGTATTAGCTAATCGATTCAATTCATCTTGCAACTCTTGTGCTTTTTCATCACGTTGATCAATGAACTCTCGATCTTTATCAAATCGAATAGCCTGACCATAGAGAATTTCCTTTGTGGCTTGATTAGCGTATAGAGGAACGAAGTCAATGTGTTCACCTGTCTTACGGTTATAGTATTTTTCTAGGTTTAGGAAGCCTTCATAGATTCTACCTACCTCACTATCATCTGAAGCATAATCAATATCTGGAAAGATTAACACTGAAGCGCCGGCTTGCAAAGTCTCAACCGATTCCTTCAATGTACGGATAATTTGTCTTGATCTTCTATATACAGGAATCACACGTGCCGACTGAGCCAAACGACTAACGAAATACGACACCCCCCACGCAAGAGGTTTCGCAATGAACGGTGGCATCTTAAACCGCTGTGTAAATGTGTAGTTAACGTAATGATCATAACAAGCTTGTTGATCAATGAAAACACTCAAGCCCCATACACGCATAAACTTAGGATACCAAAGTAATACATTGACGGGACCAAACATATTTTGATGGTGGGAAACATAAACAACTGGTTTATCTGTCGGTTCAAATTGAGGCGCTTTATATTTAGGAAAGACTAGTTGAGCTATCTTTCTGATAATTAAATAAAATTTCCCGTATTCCATTAACTACTCCCTCCCATCTATTTAGAAATGAATAATCCTTTAATCATTTGCCTGCCAATTAATACTGAATCACGAATGGTAGAATAATGTGACGTATGATTTTCATGATAGACCGTAGTTATTTCTACACTCTTTACAGAATACTTCTTCTTAGCAATCATAATTAACATGTTTATTTCGTATTCAAAACGATTCCCTGAGACATCTATTAGCTGACCTAGTTGTGTTTCCTTAAAAGCACGTAAACCTGTTTGTGTATCACGAACTTTATATTGATAGAATAAAGCAA
Organism: Ruoffia sp. FAM 26255; assembly: GCF_045528525.1. Classification (NCBI taxonomy): domain Bacteria; kingdom Bacillati; phylum Bacillota; class Bacilli; order Lactobacillales; family Aerococcaceae; genus Ruoffia; species Ruoffia sp. FAM 26255. The sequence continues at coordinate 1,571 of NZ_JBGQQX010000108.1, forward strand.
ATATTAAAGATGTAAACCAATTGCCAATTCGACTTCTAAACGGAACACCACTTTGAGTAAAATTTCTCGTTCCTAAAATATAATCCGCCGAAGAATTAACCATAGTCTCTCCGACATTCACTACATCCGATACAAGGTGCTGACCATCAGAGTCCGCAGTAACAACACTATCAATATTACTATGATTATCCATAATATATTTAAAAGCTGTCTTCAACCCCATCCCTTTACCCATATTCACTTCATGAGTTAGGACCACCGTTCTGTTTAATTTAGTTATCTCCTCAAACAATGTGGCATACTTCTCTTCAGACCCATCGTTAATGACTACAACAGCATAAACGTTATTATCTAGAAGGTCCTGTACATAATTTAGTAATTCATCCATTGGATTATAAGCAGGGATCACAACAATAAAGTTTTTCAATAAACGCACCTCTATTCATTATGTATTCTTCATATTTATAAGTTTATTTAAAAAATATTATATAATTATCCTTTAAATTAAACTATATCATGAATAAGTCAAATTTATCAATTAAAAAGTACGTCGCCCTACTTTAAATGAACCTGAAAAATCTTCAACTTTATATCATTTGATTTGTCAAATTAAGCTAGACAAAACTGCTTCATCTAAGTAACTCAAAAATACTTCCAACGGTGTTCGGTAGTGTAAGGATTTCCGTGGAATCGTGTTCCGTTTGTGTGCAATCGATGACA
>NZ_JBGQQX010000109.1:0-2216 GCF_045528525.1 Ruoffia sp. FAM 26255
CTTCCATGGTAAGGAAGAGGTCACCGGTTCGACTCCGGTAAATGGCTTCATATTGATCTTTTAGATTTTGAATGTTGTGAAAATTAAGAAAATTTTATAGCCAGATTGTAAGTACTAACGGCATATTGCCGGGGTGGCGGAACTGGCAGACGCACAGGACTTAAAATCCTGCGGTGGGTGACTACCGTGCCGGTTCGATTCCGGCCCTCGGCATAACACATTTGTGTTAAGATAATTGACTAAAAGATATGGCACACTTAGCTCACTTGGATAGAGTACCTGACTACGAATCAGGCGGTTGTAGGTTCGACTCCTACAGGGTGCGTTTCATTTCGGGAAGTAGCTCAGCTTGGTAGAGCACTTGGTTTGGGACCAAGGGGTCGCAGGTTCGAATCCTGTCTTCCCGATTGATATAATGGGGGATTAGCTCAGCTGGGAGAGCGCCTGCCTTGCACGCAGGAGGTCAGCGGTTCGATCCCGCTATCCTCCATAAAAGATCAAAGAAAGAGATGTAGATTTTAAAATCTATGTCTCTTTTTTGTGTTTCTTTGTCAAATAGGGTTGATGATTCATTTTAGTCGAGGTCAAGCAGCAGAGATTGTTGCTTGACCTATTTTATTTAAAGGAAATATCAATAATGAGAGGTTTCAATTGAGAGTGTATAGCTAAGTAATATAGTATCTTAAGAAGTTTACTTTCGAGCTTATACAACAACCGAACGGTTAAATATTTTAAACCGGAGGAATGTGTAGTAAACTTTTGGTAATAAGTACATTCAATCAATAAACTTGAAAAATACATGCAATAACGGAGGATAATATGAATTTCAGTAAATTATGGAAAGAATTTACTACATTGCCAGAGGTTGAGTCAATTGCCCTTGGGGGATCGAGGGTAAAACAGATATTTGATGAAAAGTCGGACTATGACTTATATATTTACTGTAATGAGATACCAAGTGAGAATGCTCGAAGACGAATATTGGAGAAATACTGTCATTATATGGAGCTTGGAAATTCATATTGGGAGCTTGAAGATAATTGTACATTGAAAGATGGAATAGATATTGATATCTTGTACCGAAATCTTGAGGACTTCTCACAACAAATATATTCAGTCGTTGAAGAGTTTACTCCGAGTAATGGATACACAACTTGTATGTGGCATAATCTTTTACATTGCAACATTCTATTTGATAAGAATGGTAAATTGGAAAAACTGCAAAATAAGTATCAAATATCATATCCAGAAGAATTACGTAGAAATATTATACAAAACAACATGAATCTACTCACTGGTAACCTGCCATCCTATGATAAGCAGATAGAAAAAGTTCTTATTCGTAAGGATATAGTAAGTATAAACCATAGAGTTGCAGCTTTTCTAGAGTCGTACTTCGATATGATATTTGCGATCAACAGATTAACGCATCCTGGAGAAAAACGGATGATAACCTATGCAAAAACAGACGCAAGCATTCTTCCTGAAGCATTTGAAGAAAACTTGGAAGGATTATTTCAGAATAAGTTTGAGGATTCTGAAAAGACGTTGGAAATACTTAAGGACATAATAATTGAATTGAAGAAAGTAGTGTAATGAGTTATACAAAGGTGAAAAAAACACTGGTAGTATTGAATTCATAAGTAGAAAAAGCATTCGATGTATCAGTTACTACTCCATAGGGAGCAAACATACTTATGAGTAGATAAATAGCAAAAGATTCCTGATGGATTAGTTACACAAATTAGAAGATGATCTGCAAATAAGCAATATGTCTAATAGATGGAAGAACAAGTGTACTCATTATAGTAAGGTAAAGGGAAGATCAAAATAAATCAGAAGAAATATAAATATAATGAATGTTAAATAGAAGTCATCTATAAGAAGAGATACGCAAGCCAATTAGATTCTGCTGAATACTCTAAAGAAGGAATAGGCAGAAAGATGAAACGAAATAATGCGATAAACGTTTAAAGATCCAATAGAAATAAGAATCTATAGGTTGTACTCCATTAGCTTTTGCCATAATAGCTTCTGCCTAGCATTGGTAATAATAGCTAGTACGATCATAAGGTGCCTATAACAAATACTGGCGCATAGATATATACATTAATAAGAAGGTGTGTTGTAAGATGAAACGCAACACTAAAAAAAGACATGAAGATTCGTTATACTTAAGTCACCACAACATAGTATAAGGAGAGAATCTTCATGTC
>NZ_JBGQQX010000110.1:0-2190 GCF_045528525.1 Ruoffia sp. FAM 26255
CATACGTCTTACTGAATCCAGATAAACTCCGAATGCCATCTGCTCATCTCTGGGAGTCAGACTGCGAGTGATAAGATCCGTAGTCGAAAGGGAAACAGCCCAGACCACCAGCTAAGGTCCCAAAGTATCAGTTAAGTGGAAAAGGATGTGGGGTTGCACAGACAACTAGGAGGTTGGCTCAGAAGCAGCCATCCTTGAAAGAGTGCGTAATAGCTCACTAGTCGAGTGACCCTGCGCCGAAAATGTACCGGGGCTAAACTGAACACCGAAGCTGTGGATTCAACCAATAGGTTGAGTGGTAGGAGAGCGTTCTATAGGCGGCGAAGCAGTACCGTAAGGAGCTGTGGAGCGTATAGAAGTGAGAATGCCGGTATGAGTAGCGCAAGACGGGTGAGAATCCCGTCCACCGAATGACTAAGGTTTCCTGGGGAAGGCTCGTCCGCCCAGGGTTAGTCGGGACCTAAGCTGAAGCCGATAGGTATAGGCGATGGACAACAGGTAGAGATTCCTGTACTTGAGATACATGTTTGAGTGATGGAGGGACACAGGAGGTGACCTCACGCACCCTGATGGAATAGGGTGTCGAAGCGATAAGTTTGGATGTGAGTCAAATGCTTACGTCCGAGTAAACGAGTCGTGACCGGGAGCGAATTAAGTAGCGAAGGTGAGTAATCAAACTGTCGAGAAAAGCTTCTAGCGAATGTATATCAACCCGTACCGCAAACCGACACAGGTAGTCGAGTGGAGAACACTAAGGTGAGCGAGAGAACTCTCGTTAAGGAACTCGGCAAAATGACCCCGTAACTTCGGGAGAAGGGGTGCTGATGGAAACATCAGCCGCAGTGAATAGGCCCAAGCAACTGTTTATCAAAAACACAGGTCTTTGCAAAACCGAAAGGTGACGTATAAGGGCTGACGCCTGCCCGGTGCTGGAAGGTTAAGAGGAGTGCTTAGCGCAAGCGAAGGTACGAATTGAAGCCCCAGTAAACGGCGGCCGTAACTATAACGGTCCTAAGGTAGCGAAATTCCTTGTCGGGTAAGTTCCGACCCGCACGAAAGGCGTAATGATTTGGGCACTGTCTCAACGAGAGACTCGGTGAAATTATAGTACCGGTGAAGATGCCGGTTACCCGCGACAGGACGGAAAGACCCCATGGAGCTTCACTGCAACTTGATATTGAGTGTTTGTTGATCATGTACAGGATAGGTAGGAGCCTTTGACAGTTGGACGTCAGTCTAGCTTGAGGCGTTGGTGGGATACTACCCTTGATGAATGACCACTCTAACCCGCGTATAGACTACGGGAGACAGTGTCAGGTGGGCAGTTTGACTGGGGCGGTCGCCTCCTAAAAAGTAACGGAGGCGCCCAAAGGTTCCCTCAGAATGGTTGGAAATCATTCGCAGAGTGCAAAGGCATAAGGGAGCTTGACTGCGAGACCTACAAGTCGAGCAGGGACGAAAGTCGGGCTTAGTGATCCGGTGGTACCGCATGGAAGGGCCATCGCTCAACGGATAAAAGCTACCCTGGGGATAACAGGCTTATCTCCCCCAAGAGTTCACATCGACGGGGAGGTTTGGCACCTCGATGTCGGCTCATCGCATCCTGGGGCTGAAGTCGGTCCCAAGGGTTGGGCTGTTCGCCCATTAAAGCGGTACGCGAGCTGGGTTCAGAACGTCGTGAGACAGTTCGGTCCCTATCCGTCGCGGGCGCAGGAAATTTGAGAAGAGCTATCCTTAGTACGAGAGGACCGGGATGGACGCACCGCTGGTGTACCAGTTGTTCCGCCAGGAGCATCGCTGGGTAGCTATGTGCGGGATGGATAAGCGCTGAAAGCATCTAAGCGCGAAGCCAGCTTCAAGATAAGATTTCCCATCACGCAAGTGAGTAAGACCCCTGAAAGACGATCAGGTAGATAGGCTCGAAGTGGAAGTGCAGTAATGTACGGAGCGGACGAGTACTAATCGGTCGAGGACTTAACCACGAACCAATTCAGGTTTAGCAGGTAAGAAAACACAAGTTGATATTCAGTTTTGAGTGATCTAAGAGATTACTTATATACAGACAATGTGTGGTGATGGTAGCAAGAAGGATACACCTGTTCCCATGCCGAACACAGCAGTTAAGCTTCTTAGCGCCGATGGTAGTTGGACCTTTGGTCCTGTGAGAGTAGGTCGTTGCCATGCATTGTT
>NZ_JBGQQX010000111.1:0-2053 GCF_045528525.1 Ruoffia sp. FAM 26255
TCATCCGTGGTAAGATGGGTGTAGGTCATTTGTGGTCACTCCTTTGTATTCTTTGGTCGGAATTACAAGTTGAGTGTACCACAAATGGCTGTTTTAGTTGTCTAGCTTAATTTTACAATCGGCGTATGAATAAATGGTTAAAGAAATTAACTTTGGTTGGGTTATTAAGTAGCGTATTATTTGGTTCAACGGCATCTTTACAAGTATCTGCTGAGGAGCGCGAATTTGAAGGGGAGACTGTTTCTGTTGGTGTTGTTGGGACGGAGTATGAAGAAATTTGGCAATTTGTAGCTGAAAAAGCGTTGGAAGAAGAAGGTATAGAAATCGAAGTTGTTCTATTAACGGATTATAATATTCCTAATGAAGCTCTCCGAGATGGATCGATTGATTTAAACTCCTTCCAACATGATGTATTTTTAAACAATTGGAATCAAGAAAATAACGGTGATATTGTTACAATTGGCTATACTTACGCTGTACCTACAAGAATATATTCTGAAAAATACAATTCTTTAGATGAATTACCTGAAGGTGCAAAAATCGCAGTGAACGCTGCCCCAACAAGCTTAGGCTATAATATCCAAACATTAGTGCGTGCAGGATTAATTACTTTAGATGATAGTGAAGAATTACTACCTACACCTTCAAATATTGCTGATAATCCTAAAAACTTAGAATTGATTGAATTAGATGGCGCTCAAATTCCAGCTGCTGTATTAGATGTAGATGCAGCTTTTATTGACAATTCTTTCTTAGGTGGTACTAATTTTGTACCATCAGATGCTATCTATGTATTTGGCGATACGCCAGAGACCATCAATATTGACCGCGTTAATAATATCGCAGCACGTTCCGAAGATTCGGACAACCCACTTTATTTAAAAGTTGTGGAGCTATTTCAACAAGATGATGTTGCAGCAAAGATTGAAGAAATTACACAAGGCGGAAGCATACCAGCTTGGGATATCGTAAAAGAGGCTCAAAAAATTCAAACTCAAGATTAAGAGTAATTACTTGAACATTAATATAACAAAAAATACTAGTGTCCGTTGATACTAGTATTTTTTGTTATATGATAAATTCTATTATAATAAGGTTATAATACATAATATAATTATGTAGTGTTTAAATATATGAGAGAAATTAAAAATACTGGACGCCAAAAATTTATTTGATTTGTCTAAACTTTCGATGGACCGCGTTGGGTTAATCATTCTTTTAGCCTTTTTACTCGTTAATGTCCTTTATTTTAAATACATTCGCATATTCGTGGAAAATTAACATCAGTCTTCCACTTATTTTATTTTTGATTTTTTCATACTTTATACGTATTGAAATTTTAAACAATCAAATCATTCAAAGTAATGTGTTAGCCTTCGTGTCACAAGATGCTTCGATAGTGAATACGCGAATGTTAGCAATTAACGTAGATGGCCTTTGAATGGATGCGTTGAGTAAAATGGGTAGATACATTCGGTAATACCCTTTATAGTGAATCAATTTACTATGTTGATTAAAAAAACTGAGTGTATTGAATGAGTTAAGAATCCATATAATCTTATAAATTTATGTATGCAAAGTGTAACCTATATTGTTGCACCCGTAGTTACAATTAGTCATCTTACGCTTGGGAACGAACTGTATCATATTAATAATGCGTCATATTGTCTATTACAAAGAGCTACTTATTGGCCAGCTAAGACAGTATTTGTCTCTGTAGTAGATCCTGCAGCAGTGGTGAAGACAATAAAACTTATCAATTGTGTGGGTCAAGAACATCACTATATAACGATTATTGTTGAATACCGCTGCTTACAGATGTTCATCACATTTTAGTTATAGCTGAAGGAAGACTTACCTCTGATCCGCCCTCACAGAGTTAGTAAATAAGTAACTTATTTACTGAGATTGGTATTTGAGAACCTTTATCCTGAATAATTCATAGTTTTACTAATAGTCTTTCCTAACATTGATTTAATAGTCTTTAAAGTAATCTGCTTCATCACCCATTAGGTGATGAAAAAAGACCCCCTTTCTGATATGGTTAATTCAC
>NZ_JBGQQX010000112.1:0-2025 GCF_045528525.1 Ruoffia sp. FAM 26255
TAGATATTCTCCTTATGTTATTTGGTGGTACTTTTAATATAACGAATATCTGCGTCTTTTAGAAGACACAAAGATAGGGTTGATGACATTTTAATTTTTGTCATCAACCCTATTTATTGTAGAACCAGATTAAATTGAAGTAAGCCTCAAGTGTTCAATAGTTAACACTTGAGGCTTATATTTATGTGCACAAAAAAAGTCGGCTGTAAAGCCGACTAAAAGGCATCCGGTGGTGCCGTTTCCGTATATATATGTTATTGAACCTGCAAGTAATTACAGGTGGGCTCCACACTTGCTTTTTCTGACTTCCAAGTGTAAAAGGCTTGTCATAGAAACAAGATCATAGGATCCCGAGATAAAAAGAAATGTTCGGTCCACACAATATATATACAACGTACACCTCAGAGAACCTTTGTTAAATACATTATAGCACTAATATAATAAAATGCAACAAAATAAGATATGTTGCCCTGACAAGCTTGCAAAGGGTTACTGACACAGATAGGTATCGTTATTTTTGTTTAATTTGCTTATATATTTGAGCGAGAGCTTCTTCATATTTACCTGTAGGATCAGGTTCGAAGTATTGATGACGCTTCAAATTATCAGGTAAATATTGTTGTTCGACATAATGGTGCGGGAAATCATGCGGGTATTTATATTCAACACCACGACCTAATTTTTCAGCACCGGAGTAGTGAGCGTCACGAATATGATCGGGTACTTGTCCGACATTACCCGCTGAAATATCTGCCATTGCACTGTTTAGGGCACGATAAGTTGTGTTTGATTTTGGACTTAAAGCTAAATCGGCAACCGCAAAAGCTAATGGGATGCGCGCTTCAGGCAAACCAACTTTTTCAGCTGCTGTTACAGCCGAAACTGTCCTTGAAGTAGCTCCAGGGTTTCCTAAACCTATATCTTCATAAGCGATAATTAATAACCGCCTACAAGCAATAGTTAATTCACCTGCTTCTAATAAGACGGCTAAATAATACATTGCTGCATCGACATCGCTCCCTCGAATTGATTTTTGAAGGGCAGAGATGGCGTCGTAATGGGCGTTTCCATCTTTATCATGCGTCATCCGTTTATGTTGCAGACATTCTTCGGCGATGTCTTGTGTAATTTTAATGACATTATCTTCATCGGGTTTGGTTGATAAGACAGCCAATTCTAGAGCATTTAAGGCTGAACGAATATCACCATTGGTCACATGAGAGAAATGATTTAATATATCATCTGGAATCTCTACATTATATTCACCTAAGCCAACGTCATTATCTTCTAGGGCTCTTTGAAGACCTAATTTAATATCTTCGGGAGCCAAAGGTTTCACTTCAAATATTTGTAATCGGCTTCGAATCGCTGGATTAATGGTGATGTATGGATTTTCGGTAGTAGCTCCAATGAGTATGACACGACCATTCTCTAGATGAGGTAGTAAATAGTCTTGCTTCACTTTATTCAAGCGATGAATTTCATCAAGTAACATAATGACAGTTCCCGACATTTTCGCTTCTTCAACGACCACTTCCATGTCTTTTTTTGAATCTGTGGCAGCATTTAAGATGCGAAAAGCATATTTCGTACTACCAGCAATGGCACTGGCGATACTAGTTTTACCTGTACCAGGAGGTCCGTAAAGAATCATTGACGATAGACGTTCTGAAATCACCATCCGTCGTATAATTTTTCCTTCGCCAACAAGATGTTTCTGTCCCAATACTTCGTCAATATGTTTAGGACGCATACGGTAAGCTAATGGTTGTTGCATAAGATACTCCTTTCGCAATTAATTGCATTCATTGTTTATATATGTAAACTAAATAATAATTATCTAATGTATTATATATGATATTTGAATTAATTGATAATTTCTAGATTAAAGTTATTATTTCCTGAACAATTCATACTTTTCGTTGAAAACATGTGCCAACTGCCTAACGGCAGCTTAAATTTACTTTTTCATTTTCACCTGTTAAGTGATGAAAAAAGAACCCCATTCTGATATGGTAAAGGTGT
>NZ_JBGQQX010000113.1:0-1789 GCF_045528525.1 Ruoffia sp. FAM 26255
TTTTACCTCTGTGTCTTAATTTACGGATAGCGCCTCGATTACCGGTTGATAAACCAGGCTCATCGAAGTCGCCACGATAAATTGCACGATAGATAGTATTATAACTGATTTTATTTTTGGAATTTTCGGTTCTATAATATATGACGTTGGTGAGAAATCACTGGCGTCTTTTTTTGTCTCAGAAAATAGAAAACAAGTGAGTTCTCCTGTAGAATAATAGTCGACAAAAACCAAATATCCATAGGAGGAACTCACTTGCCTACATCAAATGATATGCAAAATGTACTAGATATTCAAGACAAAAACATGATTTTCGAAGATAACTGCGTGTCTTATGGGATACACAAACAAAAGAAATGTAAATTTATAGACTGTACATTGACTTATATTCCTACGGAATGTAAGAAATGTCAGGAACCAAACAAGGACTTCTCTATCTATAAAAATGGGACTCAGACTTCTAGAATCACTTTTCCAATATCTGGCATTTACCCGACCTATCTTAGAGTGAAAAAGCAGCGGTTCAAGTGTACATCTTGTGAAGCAACATTTACTGCGGAAACACCGATTGTAAAAGAGGCGTGTTTTATCTCTAATTTTATCAAAGCAGAAATACTGGCGAAGTCAGCTGATGCTCGTTCGATCAAGAGCTTGGCAGAAGAGACGAATGTCTCTTCCACAACGATTCAAAGAATCATCAATGAACAGGTGAAGTATTATCGACCTTACTATCATTCATTGCCGGAGAACTTGTCTTTTGATGAGTTTAAGTATGGTAATGGGCAAATGGCTTTTGAGTATATTGATGTAGTAACAGGAACGATACTAGATATTTTAGAAAGCAAAGATACTCGTACAATCAAAGATCACTTCTGTTCTCGATACAGCCAAAACCAGAGAAATCAGGTCAAAACGATTACGACAGACATGAATGCCAGTTACGTCAGCTTCATCCCTGAACTGTTTCCAAACGCTGATATCATTATTGATCGATTTCATATCGTTCAGCTCGTGAACCGAGCGATGAACAAAACACGCGTAAAAGTCATGAATCGACTTCGAACGTCCAATGGAGAAGACCAAAAGAAGTACAGACGACTCAAACGCTTCTGGAAGAAACTACTGAAGAAAGAGTCCGAGTTGTCTTATACTACCTATCAATACTTTCCCATGTTCGGACAGCGTCTGGAATCAGCAATCGTTTCTGAGATGTTGGCGTACGATCCAGAACTAAAAGCAACTTATACAATGTATCAAGCTATTCTTAAAGCCGTCGAACACAATGACTCAAAACAGTTAAGAACTGTTTTAGATCAACCCGCTTCTCCTGAACTATCTGGATACATGAAAACCAGTTTAAAGACGTTGCGCGCTCATTTTCCTCATATCCAAAACACCTTCTATTATCCTTATAACAATGGAAAGATAGAGGGAATCAATAACAAGATCAAAGTATTGAACCGGGTAGCCTATGGTTACGGTAACTTTATTCATTATAAAAATCGCATTATCCTGCACTTCAATTTAAAACCAATCAGAAATAAAATCAAAATGATAGAAAAAGAAAGAGAACATACAGCAGCGTAAGCTCGTTGTACATCCTCTTCCAAAATCTATTATTATTTGACTTTATTCTTTACCAACGTTGTTTGACAGAGAACCTTATTATCAATCAAAACCAAAGAAAGACGAATCAGAACTTGAAGAAGTAGTCGCTGAAGAATTTATCCGCAGCCGAAAGGCCTACGGCTCAAGAAAAATAAAAAAAGCCTTATCAAAACGAGGCATT
>NZ_JBGQQX010000114.1:0-1697 GCF_045528525.1 Ruoffia sp. FAM 26255
GATTGCACACAAACGGAACACGATTCCACGGAAATCCTTACACTACCGAACACCGTTGGAAGTATTTTTGAGTTACTTAGATGAAGCAGTTTTGTCTAGCTTAATTTGACAAATCAAAATATTAAAACTACTGAATTTTTATAATTTTCTTTTCCAACATATTGGCTAGCAGATTTCTTAGATTTTTTTATTAAAATTTTATTTATTTTTAAAGGTATGAATTTAATGAAATTAGCATAAAGATGTATTTCATAATTACCCCAATTGTCATTATATAGGAGATATTGGCTAATAACATTGATTTCAGATGTGTTCAATGGTGTATTACTATATAAATTTATAGATTGTTCAATAAATATTCTAAAATGAGTATAAAATATGCTGTCGAAATTCTCTTTTTTTTCGTTTAATTCTTCTAATTTTTTATTCAAAAAGTAAATATCTTCATTTACTAATCCAGGGGCTAAGCTATTTAAAAACTCATATATTGAAACAGAATTGTAAAATGAAGCTAATCTATAAAACTCTTCAGGGCTTACCTTTAACCTTTGAAGTAAAGCAAATAATTTATCAGCTGAAATGCCAGATTTACCAGTTTCAAAATTTGAAAGAAATGGTTGTGAAACAATACCTTTGGCAGTATCTTTTAAAGTTAATTGTTTTTCTAATCGTAAATTTCTGAAAATTGGTCCTAATGATTGCATATGAATTTATCCTTCCCAAATAAATTAAAGTAAAATTAAATTATTAAAATCATAAAATGGTTGCATGATACTATAAAGTTGTTAAAACTCAAGGAGGTGTAAGTATTAAAAGTAAGGCGTTAAAGCTTATTTGTCTGATTTTAGTGTGTTTAATTTCTGTTGATGGGTTTCAAAATGGCCAATTTATACCTACTGATGATGACGAAGTAATAGTGCTCCCAGAATGAGTAATATTGAGGAATAAAGTTTTATTGATTCCACATTAGTATAACTGTTACAGGTTTATTGTTATTTAGTTATCATTGTTATACGATTCAATGATGATATTTGAATTTTGAAATAGAAGGAAAATTCAAAAGTATACATTAACAATTATACTTAAAAATTATATATTTTAAAAGGAGTAAAATAATGAAAAAGAAAATCTTAATAACACTATGTTTTTTATCATTAAATTTTGTGTTACCAAATTATAATATTAACAATGCTACTTTTTATGACAGTAATGTATCTGCTATGGGTTTATATCAAGAAGTTAGAATATATGATTACTACAATGGTGACGCAATTTGGGTTACAGCTGTAAAAAATGGAGTTCAATGTTCAGGATATATTTATCACACACACACACAATTGACATGGTCTGGTTTGAAATATTACTATTTAGGTGAATTGAGACCGGGATCATATGGTCCTAATTCAATTCCAATTAACACTTTAAAATAAAAATCTTAATAAATACTTCTAACAAAGTGTGACTTATAGTATTGTTAACGATAAAAATAATTAAATAAATTATATTTAATTAAGGAGAATTCTGATGTTCGATTATATAAAAGATACGATATTAGAAAATAAGATATTAATCCTGAATAATTCATACTTCTAAATTTTTCGATTAAAAATACATTTTTTGTCGTAATTTTGCTTTGGTTCTAAAATTTATATGTTTTTTGAGATTTTACAGAACATTTTTATCGAGATTCGATTTTT
>NZ_JBGQQX010000115.1:0-1584 GCF_045528525.1 Ruoffia sp. FAM 26255
TTTTGAATTTACCCAAAATTTTACGATATCGCATACCATAATAAAAGCCCGAGACATTCGCATGTGGAAAACATGGAAGCCTCAGGCTTTTTAACTATCCACAGCCTAAATCTGTGGACTCTTTTCGTCCTGTTACATGGTATCATTGAATCACCACAAAACAAAAATACAGAACAGGAACTGAGGTTATTTTACCATGAATGCTACAGAAATATATCAAACGAAGCGACGTTTACTTACTTTTTTAGAAAAGCTGACTCAAGGACTTTCTAAACCACGAAAGAAATTTTACAGCGATATGGTGTATGGCATGTCTAAGGCTCAAAATACAGTGTTGTCAGATATTGCCCGAGCGTTAGAAGAAAAGATCGACTTGAAATACACGATCAAACGCTTATCTCGTCACGGCGCTGAAGAGAAGGATCTGAAACAGGTCCACCAGAACTATTTAAATACTTTAAAAACATCTATTCCGGATAACCCATTGGTTATCGTTGATGAATCGGACATTGTTAAACCGTATGCTGAAAAAATGGAGGACTTGGCTTTAGTACGTGATGGGTCGAAAAATGTCCTTGAAAAAGGCTATTCTACCTTAAATTTTTCAATGGCGACTCCGAGTACTAAGCACCCCTTACCGCTGTATCATCATTTGTATTCCTCCAAGGAGGAAGGGTTTCAAAGCCAAAATATTGAAATAGCCAAAGGGTTTAATGCCGTCCATGCTTTTTTAGGAAAGAAAAAAGCAACATTCGTTATGGATCGTGGCTATGACCGAAACACGATCTATGAGTATGTTGAGGATATCGGACATCACTTCATTACTCGGTTAAAGGATAACCGGCATTTAATCCATAAAAATCAGCGCATGAAAGTTCCAGAATTAGCGAAACGCCGAAAAGGAAAGATCAATTTTAAAACCGAAATTCAAGGCGAGAAATATAGCCTGAAAGTCAGCCATATTAAAGTTAAATTACCTGTGTTAAAAGAGGTGTCCTTGAATATGGTCGTTGTATATGGTTATGGCGCAACGCCTATGAAACTATTAACGAACCACTCCATCAAAGGGAAGGACGATGTCCTTCGCATCCTTAAAAGTTATATTACCCGCTGGCGAATTGAAGAGCTGTTCCGCGTCCAAAAGGAAGAATTTCAATTAGAGAAAACACGAACCATGACATTAAGTTCTTTACGCATTTTATATACTGTGATGAACAGCCTCATTGGTCATTATTCGTTAGCGATTGAAAAGAACACTTCTCATACTCAAGTGGTTTTAGCACGGGCGCGGCCCTCCAATACACTAAAGAAAATAAAATTTTATCTTTATCGTTTTATCCGAGGGGTCTCAAATATTCTCAGATTTGATACCGCAGGTATCAAGCACTTTCATAGAATTGAACAACGTTCTAACCAATTGTCTCTCTTATGAATGAAGCAATTGAATAATTTTGAACACGCGCTTATGGGCGTTCTATTTGTGTGTTCAATGTTAGAGAAATGAGTAAAAATGGCTGTTAATTGAATTTATTTATTTTCTTAATCTCATTTATAATTCCTCAACGTAAAATGGGTAAATTCAAA
>NZ_JBGQQX010000116.1:0-1562 GCF_045528525.1 Ruoffia sp. FAM 26255
GTTCTCGAAGTAGATTTTAACTAAATGAACCTTCTTACGATTCTCTTGTTTGTTTGAAGGCATACTTCTCCCTTGTAGACGATTGATTCAAAAAATTAACGTGATGACTGATTTAAATCCATTGACTGGATCGCCGTAGGCGCTCGAAGACCCTATAGAATTCAGTTTGATACACATGATAACTCGACAATTTTAAATAGGCTCGTCTGCCTGTTTGCACAAGTTTGCCAGCGACTTTAAGGAATGTTAGTCGGATGGAATGAATAGTCATCCCTTGGTTCTTTTTATCAAAGCCGATAGTCTTTAGACAGTTGATGAGGTTGTATGCAAGCAGACTAATCATCATTCTGACATGATTTTCTAAGAAGCGTGGACTATCTGTTTTATCGAAATAAAAGCCACCTTTCGCTTCTTTGATGAAATTCTCCATTGTCCCTCGCTTGCAGTAAAGAGAAAATATAACTTGAGGCGATACGTTATCTGACAGATTGGTCACAATGAATGCGTGTTGAAAGAGGAGTTCTCCTGCTTCACGGATTGATCGAATACAGACACGACGGGGTTTCGACCATGATTGTGCTTGATAAGGCATTGAAAAATACTGAGCTTCCCGATCTTCCCATTTTTGGTTATCCCCGTAAAGAACGGATTGCTCAGCTAATTGACTTAATCTCCGATTGTTCTTTAATCGGATCACATACTGACTTTCATTTTCTTCACAAGACTCATACACCTCTGGTGTTGCGAAGCCGCTGTCCCCACGAACCAATATGTCAGTATTCGGTATGGATTCATTGTAGTGGTGTAACAATGGGTCGATAAAGGCTTTCACCCCTTTAGATGTGTACTGATTACCTGAACGCAGTTCAGCTTTTAAGAAATCTCCAGTCAGTCCGTCAAAGGCAACTAATGGGTGGTAGCCGTAGGTTTGATAATGTGCATTATAATCTGTTTGTTCTTGATGGCCAAAGGTATCTGAATGAGTGGAATCGAGATCAATGATTAACTCGGTGTCATTGCGAATCAAACGCGCTTTATCAACGAGCGACTGATTTAATGATTGTAATTGACCCACATTTTCTGTGGTGAAACGATCCAGAAACCGTGAAATTGACGATTGTGAGGCTAATTGTTTTCTGCCTAACACCATTTGAAAGACTGGATCCTGTCGTAACAGATTAGCTGACGAGTCTGCCGAATAACCAGCAATCAGTTGCATAATGAGCTGTTCTAATATCGCTAAATTATCATGCGTGTAGTAAGCACGGTTATCTTTAATGTCCAGAAGTGATTTCGCCAAATCAGAAAACTTGAAGGTATCCATTACTTCTTTAACTAAGACTAAACCCGAATCACTCGATAAACGACCACCTGTATGCGAAATGATGATGTTTGAATTGAATTTTACCTGGTTTTTGTGTAAGCTAATCATGAAGAGAACTCCTTTCTTATGGTTGGTTTAGACACCTTTACCATATCAGAATGGGGTTCTTTTTTCATCACTTAACAGGTGAAAATGAAAAAGTAAATTTAAGCTGCCGTTAGGCAGTTGGCACATGTTT
>NZ_JBGQQX010000117.1:0-1562 GCF_045528525.1 Ruoffia sp. FAM 26255
TATACTGGTCCTATGAACGTGGACAATCTGAGCCACACTCATTTCATTCGTGAACTAAGTTAATTTCTGTCATAATAATCGTAGACTCAAAGGTATAAAGACTAAATATTTGTAGACAATCCGTCATACGTTGAAATTTTTAGTGAACCAAAAAGAAAGGTGTGTAATCATGGGAATATATAGTCCAGAAGTCGTCGAAATATTGAAGCAATCACCGTATATAGAAAATGTGAGTGAGCATGTAATTCAATATGGTGATGCATTTAAACAGGAGTTTTATTGTTTATCTCAACAAGGCCACAAACCCAAGGATATATTTTTATCATTGGGTCTTGACCCAGCGCTCCTCGGAAGTAATGTGATACGGAGTTTTGTAAGGAGCATGAAGGATTTCCAGCCCAAATTAAATCAGGCAGGCCAACCAATCAGTATCACGCGATCATTGATTGAAAAGGATGAGGAAATTGAAAAACTAAAGTTTGAAGTGAAATTTCTAAAAAAAAAGAGGCTCATCGACTTGGGAATGTTTCCGAAAGAGAAGCCAAACGACACTACTTTAGACTGATTCAAGAGACATTTGAATCCCCAACTAACACGTGGACCATTGAAGCGCTCTGTCGTTTTTGTGGTGTATCAAAAAGCGGCTACTATCGATGGAAAAAGATTACTCAGGTGAATATTGAAAAGCGAGAACGTGAAGATCAAGTGGCTTTTTCTTTAATCCTAGAGGCATTTAATTACCGTCAAAAGCCCAAAGGACAGCGACAAATATTGATGCATTTAGCTCACAATCGCACCCCGATGTGCCGCAGTAAAATTCGTCGATTGATGAAGAAATTCAATTTAGTGTGTCCGATTCGTAAGCCTCGTTTTCAACGCCAAGTATCTGCGGAGTATCAGGCTGAACATGTCAAACCCAACTATGTTAAACGTGAGTTTAGAGCTTACGGACCGCGTTCCGTGCTGTTGACGGATATTACTTATTTGCCGTATGGCAGGCAGAAGTGGGCGTATTTAGCGACGGTTAAAGATGCCTTTACGAACGAAATTCTGTCTTATGAACTCAGCCCGATGCTTCATATTGCGTTTGTTTTGAAGATGATACGACAACTTATCGCCCAGCATCCGGTGAGTTTAGCGACGCAAACCCTGATTCATTCAGATCAAGGGAGTCACTTTACCAGTGTGAAATTTCAGTACCTTGTGGAGAATAATGGGTTAAT
This sequence comes from Ruoffia sp. FAM 26255, assembly GCF_045528525.1. Taxonomy (NCBI): domain Bacteria; kingdom Bacillati; phylum Bacillota; class Bacilli; order Lactobacillales; family Aerococcaceae; genus Ruoffia; species Ruoffia sp. FAM 26255. The sequence goes on from NZ_JBGQQX010000117.1 coordinate 1,224, forward strand.
TCAATCGATGTCCCGACGTGGCAATTGTTGGGACAATGCCCCTCAGGAATCTTTTTATGGACATATGAAAGATGAGATTGATCTCGCTTCGTGTGAAGATTATGAGGACGTAAAAAAGCTCATTGAAGAGTATATGGATTACTACAACAATGAGCGTTACCAATGGAACTTAGCGAAGCTAAGCCCTATTCAATATTATCAGTTTTGTACTACCAATGTCTATCCTTTAGCAGATATTTACTCAACACCTGCATTACCGCACATCAGAACGATTGAAATTGAAGAGTAGCTGCACTCAAAATGTGGCTCAAATAGTCCTTGACTATAGGACCAGTTCAC
>NZ_JBGQQX010000118.1:0-1551 GCF_045528525.1 Ruoffia sp. FAM 26255
CCTGAATAATTCATAGTTTTACTAATAGTCTTTCCTAACATTGATTTAATAGTCTTTAAAGTAATCTGCTTCATCACCCATTAGGTGATGAAAAAAGACCCCCTTTCTGATATGGTTAATTCACCACAAACTACCATAGAAAGGGGTTCTCTCAGTGGTTACTTTACAAGAAAATGCCGTAAAATTCAACAATAATTTAATCGTTTCTCATGATGGTGGTCGTTTATCAAGTGATTCTGGTTTAGTCCTAATCGATGAATTAATGGATGCTTTCCAATTTACTCAGCTCTCTGAAGATATTGTTACATTTAACGACAGTCGTAAATATTGGACACACACGAATCATAAGATTCTAAAACAGTTAATTCTGCAAATTATAGGTGGTTATAATACTGATTCTGCTGCAAATATTTTACAGCATGATCCGGTATTACAGACGTTCTCAACCGATAAGCCGTTGGCTTCTCAATCATCAATCTCTCGGCTTTATGATCGTGTAGTAGGCGAAACAATTGACTCACTTCAAGTATTCAATCAAGCGTTAATTGACAAAGCTCGTCTCCTTCGTAACGATACAAACATGATCATCGATTTAGATTCTACCCATTCAGATACATTCGGCAATCAAGAACAGACAGCTTACAACGCCCACTATGGAACAAATGGCTATCACCCATTAGTGGCGTTTGATGGGATAACCGGTGATTTTTTAAAAGCTAAACTTCGTTCAGGTAACCAATATACTTCTAAAGGGGTTAAAGAATTTCTTAAACCGTTATTGGAGCATTATAACCAAGCGATTCCAACCACCGATATTCTCGTTCGGGGAGATAGTGGATTCGCGACACCGGATATTTATGATTTATGTGAATTATACGAAAATCATTATGTTATTCGGCTAAAGGCCAATAGAAATTTGTATCGCTTAGCTGAAGAATTTGTGTTCTATGATACTGATCATCCATGGGATGAAAAAGAAGTATATTATCACTCGGTTTCATACCAAGCAGCCTCTTGGACGAAGTCCCGACGTGTCTGTGTCCGTTCGACTCGAGAAGTAGGTGAACTCCTTTTTAACCATTCCTTTATTGTCACGAATTTCTCAGAGAACATCTCGGCTAAAAGAGTATTTGAAACCTACAATAAACGCGGTACCATGGAAAACTATATTAAAGAAGCCAAAAATAGCTTCTTTTTCGATAAAACAGATAGCCCAGAATTCCTTGAAAACGAGGCACGCATGATGATTAGTCTGTTGGCATACAATGTGGTTAATTTCTTACGTACCATATGTTTTGAACCAAAATCAAAAGGACTCCAAGTGAATACGATACGTCTTCGTCTATTTAAAGTGGCTGGAAAGCTCGTCACTACAGCAAGACGAATCTATTTAAAACTATCGAGTTCCCATGTTTATCAGCGAGAGTTTTATGCAGTATTCAGGCAAATCCAAAGGATTCGGCAGTACATTTAAAGAACCTGTTTTTTAAAACCTTTTAAATGGCCTAGGGAGAAGTGCGCCCAAAATTCGTGAGATGAGACTAAAAAGTT
>NZ_JBGQQX010000119.1:0-1326 GCF_045528525.1 Ruoffia sp. FAM 26255
TGTCAAGTCCATAATCTTGTGTAAAAGTCTCAATGTAGTTATATCATCTGGTCATCATGCACATTACACTTGTAAGAATGTCCGAGCGTTATTTTCCCAATTTTCGTGGAAATCAATTAATATCGAACCGATTAAACGCTCTGCAGAGGCTATGTTTGGATAAATTCCAATCACTCTGTCTCGCCGTCTAATTTCACGATTCAGACGCTCAACTGAATTGGTTGTGCGCAACGAAACATGAAAAGCTTCGGGTTCTAACATATATTGAATGGCATCCTCAAAACCATTATCTAAAATCTTTAAGGCTTCAGTATACTTGGGATTATCTTTAAGTTGCGATTCATAGGCTTGTTTCAACTCACGCGCATGTTGTTGTGTTGGTGCTTGGAGGATCTTTCTAAGTATTTTTCTTTCTTCTTTACTGTTCTTTTTAGGCATTACATCAATAATGTTTCTAATAAAGTGAAATGTACAGCGTTGCCAAATAGTCCCTACAAAGACTTTACGAATCGCTTTTTTCAGTCCAGCATGGGCATCAGAAATAACCATGGTTGGTGTCTGTAGTCCACGCGAGCGTAAATCTAGAAAGAAGCGTGACCAGGCTGCTTCGGTTTCTTCTTCTGAGACCATAAAACCGACGATTTCTCGTTTATTTATATCATTAACACCTTGGGCGATATAAACAGCTTTAGACACGACGCGATTGTCCTCTCTCACTTTGATATACATTGCGTCTACATATAAGTAACGAAATTTAGAGTGCGATAACGACCGTTGTTTAAACGCTTCAATTTGTGGATCTAATTCCTGCATGATGTCTGAGACAAAGGACTTGGATACATTTTCGCCACAGAGCTGTTCCACTATTTTCGTGACTTTTCGAGTAGAAACACCCATAATGACCATCTCAATCATCCCAAGGACAAACGCTTTATCCATCCGCTGGTAGCTGTTAAACACGTCTGTTTTAAACTCGCCTGATCTCGTCCGTGGTACTTTTAAGTTGATGCTCCCGATATTTAGCATGAGGTCCCGTTCGTAATAGCCATTCCGCTGATCTTTTCGTTCCGAAGTCCGTTCATAGTTCTCTGCTTTAATGTAGCGATCACGTTCAACTTCCATATAAGCGTTAAAGACAGTGACAGCTAATGATTTCATCATCGCATTCATATCGCTATTCATGACTGCCTCTGTTAATTCTTCTAAATTTAAGGTAATATTTAATTGAGCCATAATAATCTTCCTTTCAATGTTTGTCTGTCAACTACATTGTACCAAAGAGATTATTATGGTTTTTTACTTTTACACAATTATATGGGCTTTATC
>NZ_JBGQQX010000120.1:0-1257 GCF_045528525.1 Ruoffia sp. FAM 26255
TTTGGCACATTAACGTATGTTCCTAAAGCCTGTGAATGTTGTGGTATCGTCAATGATGCCTATCAAGTCGTTAAAAATGGGACGCGTCACTCTCGTCTGACTTTAGCGAGCATAACGGGACTTCCTGCCTACTTAAACTTAGCCAAACAACGCTTCAAATGTAAAACCTGTGGCCAAAGCTTTACAGCGAAAACGTCCTTTGTGGACCCTCACTGTTTTATTTCTAAGCGGGTCACACAAATGATTATGGATCGGGCAACACGTGTGATGTCAGAGGTAGATATTGCCAAAGATACCCATGTTTCCCCGAATACCGTGCGTCGCGTCATTCATCAGGCTGCCGCTGCGCTTCGGATCCGTCCCACATCTTCGTTACCCGAGCACCTCTGTTTTGATGAATTCAAAAGTGTCAAATCAGTCAAAGCCGCCATGAGTTTTATTTACTGCGACGCTATAAATCATCAAGTCGTCGATGTGGTCGAAGACCGAAAAGCGGGCTCTTTAAAAAACTATTTTATTCGCTATGATCTCGCTGTGCGCCGTCAGGTTAAATCTGTCACTATTGATATGTACGAACCTTATATTCAAGTCATTCATCGATGGTTTCCCAATGCCGATATTATCATGGATCCCTTTCACTTGATACAGGCTTTAAACCGTGAATTATCGCAGTATCGTGTGCAGTTTATGAATACCATTCGAACCAAAGACCGCCGATTATATAATAAATTAAAACGCTATTGGAAGTTAATCCAAAAAAATCCGAATGACCTCAAAGCCACAACCTATCACCGATTTCCTTTATTTGATTGGCTGACGAATACGCAAGGAATTGTGGATTATTTACTGGCTCAAGATACCCAACTAAAAGCCACCTATCAGATTGTCCATCAATTAGGGGATGCCTACCGTACCAACAATTGGCCACGATTTGAATCTACCTTAATTCAGGCGAAGCAACTTCAGCTTCCAGCTGGGTTAAGGCGTGTCTTACGTTCTTTTAAGAAGTACCAAACGTATATTCACAACACGTTCTCGTATCCAGGTTTAACGAATGGCCCGATCGAAGGTATTAATAATAAAATTAAAGTATTGAAACGAACAGCCTACGGCTATCGAAATTACAGTCATTTTAGAGACCGTATTTTACTTATGACGCGATTATATGTCCCTCAGACAAATAAAAAAGATCAAGCAACAACTTATGCTGCTTGATCTTGATTAAAATGAGTCATCAACCCTATTTGACAAAGAGCC
>NZ_JBGQQX010000121.1:0-1212 GCF_045528525.1 Ruoffia sp. FAM 26255
ACTTTTAGGTATAGGGTTTCCCCCATGGGGGAAATGTCGCTTTTCGATTCTTTTATAACTCAAGTCTTTATTCCATTAAAGACAATTCGGTCTGGTAGGCTTCTTGAGCGGACATTAAACCGAGTATGGATCGTATGCGTTTATTTATCTTACCAGCTGCTTCTGATATATAGTCAGAAGTAAAATGATGTAACGATTTACCTTTCGGTATAAACTCTCTTAAGAGTTTATTGAAATTCTCGTTAGACCCCCGTTCCCATGATGCGTAAGCATGACAAAAATAAATAGATAAATCATCGTTTTCAAGCTCAGATACTTTCGCAAACTCAGATCCATTATCAAATGTAATAGTTTTAAACTGATGAGGGCTGTTTTCTACAAGTGTTTGAAAAGCCGTTAATACAGTCTCGCTTTTATAATCCTCAATCTTCATTGCTATAGCGAAGCGTGTTTTCCGTTCGACTAATGTAATGGCTGCCGGCTCTTCTTTATGGCGTTTTCCCTTTACTAAGTCAGCTTCCCAATGACCAAATTCCGAGCGGTCTAACACACTTGATGCTCGGTCCGAAATACTGGTACCCAGAACTTTCTTATTTCGTCCCTTTGGACGACTGTGCTTATTTTTTCTTGGTTTCAAACGATACATCATAGGTAAATCATGGGGCTTGATACACAGCGCATTTTGTCGAATGTAGCGATAGACGGTTTTGAAACAAGGCACTCTTTCCTTAGGATGTTTTAAAGCATAGGAGATCACAAATGTTTTAATATTGTGAGTTCGCTCTTTTCCTTTGAAAACACCATTGTGGTGAGCTTTCTTTAATTTATACCAAAAGCGTCCAGAGTAAGCTTGCATACCTTTTGATTGACTGCGTTGTCTATTCTTTAAATAAGTGACTTCACCAAAGTCAGCTAGATACTTCTCGACTTTTTTACCTTGACTAATTTGGACGACGGTACCCCGTTTGATTTCACGTGAAATAGTTGATTTATTTCGGCCAAGCAAACGGGCAATCTCAGCTTGCTTTTTGTCTTCTTTTAGCCATTGTTCGATCAGTTCACGTTCCGTGAATTTCAAATGCCCTTTAGATTTCTTTGTGTTAAAATGAGTGTGTGACATGAAGATTCTCTCCTTATACTATGTTGTGGTGACTTAAGTATAACGAATCTTCATGTCTTTTTTTAGTGTTGCGTTTCATCTTACAACACACC
>NZ_JBGQQX010000122.1:0-1209 GCF_045528525.1 Ruoffia sp. FAM 26255
TACTTTGGGACCTTAGCTGGTGGTCTGGGCTGTTTCCCTTTCGACTACGGATCTTATCACTCGCAGTCTGACTCCCAGAGATGAGCAGATGGCATTCGGAGTTTATCTGGATTCAGTAAGACGTATGTCCCCCTAGTCCAAACAGTGCTCTACCTCCAACGCTCTCACTCTGAGGCTATACCTAAATATATTTCGGAGAGAACCAGCTATCTCCAAGTTCGATTGGAATTTCTCCGCTACCCACATGTCATCCAAACATTTTTCAACATGTCCTGGTTCGGTCCTCCAGTGCGTCTTACCGCACCTTCAACCTGCACATGGGTAGGTCACTTGGTTTCGGGTCGACGACATCTGACTCACGCCCTATTCAGACTCGCTTTCGCTACGGCTCCGCTTCTTCAGCTTAACCTTGCCAACTATCGTCACTCGCCGGTCCATTCTACAAAAGGTACGCCATCACCCATTAACGGGCTCTGACTACTTGTAAGCACACGGTTTCAGGTACTCTTTCACTCCCCTCCCGGGGTGCTTTTCACCTTTCCCTCACGGTACTTGTTCACTATCGGTCACTAGGGAGTATTTAGCCTTACCAGATGGTCCTGGCAGATTCCGACGGAATTTCGCGTGTTCCGCCGTACTCAGGATACTCTTAGGTATATAACGTGTTTCGTCTACGGGGCTCTCACCCTTTACAGCTGGCCTTCCCATGCCATTCGACTACACCTTATAAGTCCACATTAGAGTCCTACAACCCCGACGTGCATGCACGTCGGTTTGGGCTCTTCCCGTTTCGCTCGCCGCTACTCAGGGAATCGATTTTTCTTTCTCTTCCTGCAGGTACTTAGATGTTTCAGTTCTCTGCGTCTACCTCACTTGCGTGTAACAGCCATTAGCTGTTGGGTTCCCCCATTCGGAAATCTCTGGATCTTAGCTTACTTACAGCTCCCCAAAGCATATCGGTGTTCGTCCCGTCCTTCATCGGCTCCTAGTGCCAAGGCATTCACCGTGCGCCCTTTGTTTCTTAACCACATATTTCTCGCGCTATTATTACTTTTTAACTCTGTATTTCTACAGACTCGGTCAATTCTTTGGTTTATGATTTAATTTCGATTAAAATTATATCTTCATTTAAGAAAATTGTTCTAATACAATCTGTCGCATCGACGGATTATATTAGGTGTTGATATTCAGTTTTCAATGAGCTAAGTT
>NZ_JBGQQX010000123.1:0-1200 GCF_045528525.1 Ruoffia sp. FAM 26255
TTCTAAATTTAAGGTAATATTTAATTGAGCCATAATAATCTTCCTTTCAATGTTTGTCTGTCAACTACATTGTACCAAAGAGATTATTATGGTTTTTTACTTTTACACAATTATATGGGCTTTATCTTATTCATCACTGAATTATAAAGATATGTTAGCAACTCAAGCAAAAGGTGGTGTCATTCGCCGCTACCCAATGATTCCCGGGATTGACTTAAGTGGAGAAGTTGTCGAAACGACAGACGATTCTTTTGAAGTGGGGCAAGAAGTGCTCATTACAGGTTATGATTTAGGTGTGAATCACACGGGTGGCCTAGCCCAATACGCTCAAGTGCCTTCTGAATGGATCATTCCGGTGCCAGAAAATCTAACTTTAAAAGATGTTATGACTTATGGGACAGCTGGGTTCACAGCAGCCCAATCTGTTCGAGCACTTGAACAGCATGGTATGGATCCGAAATTGGATCAACAAATTTTAGTCACTGGTGCTTCCGGTGGCGTAGGGAGTATTGCCTTAGCCATCCTAGTCAAAGCCGGCTACCAAAACGTTACAGCAATGATCCGTAAAGACTATCAGGAAAAAATTGTTAAAGATATTGGCGCGCATCAAATCTTATGGGCAGATGATATTGGCGAGAAAAAAGCCCTTGCTTCTCAAAAATACGACTACGTCTTAGACACCGTCGGAGGCGATGTTGCCGCAACTCTCATCTCGCAAATTCAAGAAAAGGGAAGCATGAGTTTATGCGGAAATGCAGCGGGAGTAAAATTAGAAACAACCGTCTTGCCATTAATTCTCAGAGGCATTAACTTACTAGGGATCAACTCAGTCAACGCTTCTCAAGAAGAACGCGAAACAATCTGGAACAACTTGGCGGATTCATGGAATGTTGTTGATAATTTAAACACGAAAACAATTAAACTAGATGACGTTTCTGAAACAATTATCGCCTTAAAAGAAGGCTCACACGTTGGTCGAACAATTGTAGAGATGAATTAGAGATTAAATAGAGAACCGTAATTTGAGAAAATCATGGTTCTCTTTTTTGAAAATGCACCTCAAGCCAAATGAAGTGAACTGGTCCTATAGTCAAGGACTATTTGAGCCACATTTTGAGTGCAGCTACTCTTCAATTTCAATCGTTCTGATGTGCGGTAATGCAGGTGTTGAGTAAATATCTGCTAAAGGATAGACATTGG
>NZ_JBGQQX010000124.1:0-1195 GCF_045528525.1 Ruoffia sp. FAM 26255
GGGAGCGTCAAGAAGTTTGTGTAAATAAAGAATTCCTTCTGTAAAAAAATCAGCTCTCTGCTAGTGTTCCAAACATTTCCCATAGCTCTGCTTCAGCTTGCTGGAAACCGCGGTGGCTTCGGGTTAAAAATTTCTGATTGTAAAGATCGAAATTTGAAACTAAAAAGCGATCCATAGATTCTTCATTCTGAAACTGCTCTTTACGCCGACTATATTTTTTAATTTGTTTGTTGAAAGACTCAATCAAATTAGTGGAATACAAGCTCCTACGGATTGAAACAGGAAAGTCATAGAACGTCAGTAAGCTGTCGTTCTCTAAGACCGCTTTGGTTACTCTAGGGTAGCTGGTGTGCCATTTCTCTACAAAATTAAGTCGAGCTTCTATCGCTTTTTCTCGTGAGTCTGCTTGGTAAACAGCTTTAAAATCTTCACATACTTCTCTTCGATCAGCTACGCGTACTTTACTAGCGATATTGCGAGAAACATGAACACAACAGTGTTGATAAGCAGCCTGAGGAAACGCTTGATGAATCGTATCTTTTATCCCTTTAAGACCATCGGTCACAAAGAGGAGAACGGATTTAACCCCACGGCTTATCAAGTCTTCTAATAGCTCTTTCCATGTAACAGTAGACTCATTAGGGGCAATAGCATAACCGAGCACTTCTTTGGCGCCATCTGGACGGATTCCAACCGCTATATGAATCGCTTCTTTATCTACTGTTTTACGTTTCAAGGGAATGTAGGTAGCGTCCAGATAAATAGCGGCATAATGATCATTTAGTGGACGTTTTTTAAAAGCAGCGACTTCTTCAGAAAAGACTTTTGTCATGTTGGACATCGTCTGCGGCGTATAATGATGACCATACATTTTCTCGATCAAATCGGCAATTTCAGACATCGTGATCCCTTTTCGAAAGAGATGAATAATCGTTTCTTCCAACGTCTCATTGGTTCTTTTATATGCAGGAAGCGTCTGTTGTTTAAATTCACCATTACGATCACGTGGAATCTGTAGCTTAAGTTCACCATATTCTGTTTTGACCTTACGGTCATAGGTGCCATTGCGAGAGTTACCTGAATGGAAACCAATCCGCTCATACTTCTCATAATCTAAAAAGACGGTCAATTCCGTTCTTAAGAGTGTATTTACGGCCAATTCTAGATGAGAACGAAAACATTCGTTTAAATCACC
>NZ_JBGQQX010000125.1:0-1095 GCF_045528525.1 Ruoffia sp. FAM 26255
GAGTTGTTCAACAAGCAATTCGACAAGTGATTGAACCAATCATTGACCCGCACTTTATGGAAAACAGTCACGGCTTTCGACCGGGCAAAGGCACGCATAGTGCCCTCAAACAATGTGTAAACTATTATGAGGAAGGTTATCGGGTAGTTGTAGATTGTGATTTGAAGCAATGCTTTGACACGCTGAATCACGATAAACTCATCTACTATCTAGAACAATACATCCATGATAAGACCATCATCAAAATTATCCGTAAGTTTTTATTAGCAGGTGTCATAGACCTGTCTGGCGAATTCGTAGAAAGTAAAACAGGCGCACCACAAGGAGGGGTTCTCTCGCCTCTACTGAGTAATGTCTACTTACATGAACTGGATAAAGAACTTTCCAAACGTGGTCATCGATTTGTCCGTTACGCTGATGACTTCGTCATCTATGTGAAGACGAAACGAGCCGGTGAACGTGTGATGGAAAGTATCACCAAATATATTGAGAAAGATTTAAAGCTCATCGTCAATCAAGAGAAAAGCAAAGTGGGGTCACCTACTCGTTTAAAGTTCTTGAGCTGTCTGATGCGCCGAGTGAATGGAACCTATCGTTTTATCCCTACCAAGCAAGCCAAGCAAAAATTCAAGAATTCTTTAAAGAGACTGACGAGTCGTAAAAGACCAGGAACCTTTGAAGAAATCATCCAGCAAATTAATCGAGTTACACGAGGTTGGATAAATTATTTTGGTTTAGGTTTTATCAAAGGATTTATTAAAGAGATAGAAGGATGGTTACATCACCGGCTTAGACAGCTTATCTTTAAACGATGGAAGAAACCACGAACGGTTATTAAGAAATTAAAGTCCTATGGACTTGACCTAGACTCAGCGAAACGCATTGCATTTTCTCGTAAGATGTACTGGCGACTTTCAAACACGCCTGAAGTTCATCGGGCAATTACAACAAAAAGACTCCACCAATGGGGCTTAGTTCCACTAAGCGAATTGGTAGAGTCTGCTTACGCAAGGTATTGAACCGCCGTGTACGGAACCGTACGCACGGTGGTGTGAGAGGTCGACTAGTCAAATAATGGCTAGTCTCCTACTCGAT
>NZ_JBGQQX010000126.1:0-1068 GCF_045528525.1 Ruoffia sp. FAM 26255
CTTGAATTGTAAAATTAAGCTAGAAAAATAAATAAACCATTTGTGGTACACTCAAAATAAATTTCCAACCACGAAAATTAGGAGAGTGACCACAAATGGCCTACACACATCTTACCATGAAAGAACTTGGGTGGATAGAAACTTATTATGAAATAGGATATAAACCCTATCAGATCGCTAAGAAACTTGGACGTTCAAATCAACCGATTTATAATGTTGTTAACTTTCTGAAGGAAGAGAGAACAGTTCGTGAGTACTTCGAACGTTATAAACAGAACAAATCAAAATGCGGCGCAAAAAAAAAGACTTTTACAAAGAAACAGACTCAATACATCAAAAGTCGAGTGGCTGACGGTTGGACACCAGATATTATTATGGGTCGGGGGGAAAAAGACCTCGGTTGTTCCATGCGTACACTTTATAGACGGTTCAAAGATAATCCACTGTTTGATGTAACAACGTTACCTATGCAAGGAAAACGAAAACCTAATGGCCACCAAGAAACTCGAGGGAAGCAAGGAAACAAAAGAACCCTTGACGATCGAAAGACGGCTTATCCTTCTTACAAAAATGAATTTGGCCATTTAGAGGGTGATACAATTATCGGTAAAAATCATAAGAGTGCTGTTATTACCTTTGCCGAAAGAGTATCTAAGTTAATTATCGCTTTAGAGACTCCGGGCCGTAAGGCCAAAGACATAGAAATCACTTTACAGAATTGGTTTAAAAATCTTCCTAGAAATATTTTTAAGTCGATTACCTTTGACTGTGGCAAGGAATTTTCCAACTGGAAAAGCTTGAGTAATCAACAGGACATTTCTATTTTCTTTGCAGATCCAGGCTGTCCCTCTCAACGTGGTTTAAATGAACATTCAAATGGTCTCTTACGTAAAGATGGATTACTTAAACAAATGGACTTCAATGAAGTTAGTCAAGAATTTATTTCTTCTGTTACAACCCGAAGGAATAAAATTCCTAGAAAATCTTTAAACTATAAGACTCCGTTGGAAGTCTTTCTTGAGAATGTATCAGGGTTAGATTATTTCTAGCTTAATTTGACAAATGAAA
>NZ_JBGQQX010000127.1:0-1042 GCF_045528525.1 Ruoffia sp. FAM 26255
ACAGACAGATTATAATGCTCATTATGGAACGAACGGTTATCATCCATTAGTCGCTTTTGATGGATTAACTGGTGATTTTTTAAAAGCTAAACTTCGTTCAGGAAATCAATATACTTCTAATGGCGTAAAGGCATTTCTTGAACCACTCTTAGATCACTATCACCAAGCAATTCCTACGACAGATATCTTAGTCCGTGGAGATAGTGGTTTCGCAACACCTGAAATATATGAGTTATGTGAGGCTTTCGGTAGTGACTATGTGATTCGTTTAAAGAGTAATCGAAAATTAACTCATTTAGCTGAAGAACTTGTCTACTATGATGATAATCATCCTTGGGATGAGAAAGAAACTTACTATCATTCTGTTTCATACCAAGCCGGCTCTTGGCCTAAATCTCGTCGAGTATGTATTCGTTCAACTCGAGAAGCTGGAGAGTTACTCTTTAGTCATGCGTTTATTATTACAAGTTTCTCAGAAAATATCGTACCAAAAAGAGTTTTTGAAACATATAATAAACGAGGCACTATGGAAAATTACATCAAAGAAGCCAAAAACAGCTTCTATTTTGACAAGACAGATAGTCCACGGTTCATCGAAAATCACGCGCGTATGATGATCAGTGTAATAGCTTATAATATTATCAACTTTATGCGTACAATCTGTTTTGAAAAGAATTGGAAAAATCTTCAAGTAAATACCATTCGTCTTCGTTTATTCAAAGTAGCCGGAAAGTTGGTCAGCACTGCGAGACGGATCTATTTAAAACTTTCTAGTTCGCATGTCTATCAAGCAGAATTTTACGCCGTCTTTAGGCGAATCCAACGGATTCGATGTTATATTTAATAGATTTCATTTTTTGAAAAAATTATCCAGTGCCTAGGGATTCGTGCGCCCAAAAATAAGTGGTTAGCCTTTAAAAATCGAATCTCGATAAAAATGTTCTGTAAAATCTCAAAAAACATATAAATTTTAGAACCAAAGCAAAATTACGACAAAAAATGTATTTTTAATCGAAAAATTTAGAAGTATGAATTATTCAGG
>NZ_JBGQQX010000128.1:0-981 GCF_045528525.1 Ruoffia sp. FAM 26255
TTTCCAGATCCTCATGCCCCTTGGCAAAGAAGATCTAATGAGAATACAAATGGACTCCTTAGAGAGTACTCACCGAAAGGTGTTGATTTGACAGATGCAACTGATGAAGAGATACAAGGTTGGGCAACGAAATTAAATACACGTCCCAAAAAAATGTTTGAATTGGAAAACACCTTATGAAATCTTTTATAAAACTGTGTTGCACTTAATTTGACAATTTAAGATACTTAAAAAAGTTAAAAGCGCTGGGCTTAGAAGACCCACGCGCAAACAACAAACAGACATAGTCTATGACTTAACCCAAATAGGCTTTAAACTCAAAGATGTCTTATATGTGACAGAATTACCAGAGTCAACTTACCACTATCATATCGCGAAGAAAACCAAACCTCATAAAGATAAAGAGCTTGAAGACCTTATCCAAGCTATCTTTGAGGAACATAAAGAGCGATATGGCTATCGACGCATTACAATTGAATTAAGAGCCAGAGGCTATAAAGTCAATCATAAACGCGTTCTTCGTATTATGAGACAATTAGGGCTACAGTGTCTAAAGTTTACGAATCGATCTCGTCGATACAATTCTTACAAAGGACCTGTCGGTAAAGTCGCTAAAAACAAAATAAATCGTCGGTTTATGACACCTCATCCATTACAAAAACTTGTTACAGACATTACCGAATTCAAATGTCTGAATGATGAAAAGTTATATTTAAGTCCTATTATGGATTTATATAATCAAGCACTAGTGTTGCATAAAACTGAAAATCACTGTTACTTGTTTATTGTTAATTAAATCACATGTAGTTTTCGTTAAAAATTTCAAAAAAGTCAAATGCTGACGCAGCGGATGACTTTTTCCATAATTTTTTTGACTTATTTAGTTGTAGATAAATCGATTTGCGGCTTCTTTCACTTAGTCAGGTTCGAATATTTCCTTAAATAATTCGAACGGTTCATACTGTAACGCTCGTAAATGCC
>NZ_JBGQQX010000129.1:0-979 GCF_045528525.1 Ruoffia sp. FAM 26255
AAGATGTGTGTATGGATTCATAGCTTTCTCCTTCTAATAGTTGGTTGGTACATCTATTTTATAGGAAAACTATGGATCTTTTTTTATTTTATTATTGTTGTTGCACTTAAATTGTAAATTCGTCATAGGAATAGATAGTATCACCTTGAGTCAAATGATCTGATAAATTTAATAAGCCTATTGCCTTTTTATTTAACTTCTTCGCTACCGCTAACGTCGTTGCCGTTTCCATATCAACGCCCGTATAACCGTTATCGGACCATTTGTTTACCATGTCAACTGTTTCCAGAAGCATTGCACTTGTAGAAATTACACGTCCAATTGAATAGCTATATCCCTTCTTTTCACAGTAACTTATTGCTTCATTTACCATTGCTTCATCAGCTTTAACTACATCCTGATCAGGAAGGTACCACTGCGAAGCTCCATCTTGCATCCCGGCTTCAGTTACGATAAGTATATCCCCATATTTCACATCGTGTGTTAGTCCGCCACAATAACCCGTTTGAATAAATAAATCAGTTCCTGCTGCACCGAATTGATGGACAATGTTTGTTGCCATCGGCGCACCATAGACATTTGCGAAGCCGATCTTCGTCTCTCTATAATCACCTATTACTGTATTCCACTTAGGTAGCCAACTCTCATCTTTTAGTAATTCGCTCCATAATTTCAGGTTATCATCGTGCTCCCATTCACCATGAACTACAAAAGAAGCAGGAATTTTTTCTTCCCAAGCTCCTAATGCTTTTAACCAATCTTCTTTTAAAAACTCCCCGTATAATTTCATGAATTTCTCCCTATGTACTTTAATATATTTCTAATACCCTGAACAATTCATACTTTTCGTTGAAACATGTGCCAACTGCCTAACGGCAGCTTAAATTTACTTTTTCATTTTCACCTGTTAAGTGATGAAAAAAGAACCCCATTCTGATATGGTAAAGGTGTCTAAACCAACCATAAGAAAGGAGTTCTC
>NZ_JBGQQX010000130.1:0-880 GCF_045528525.1 Ruoffia sp. FAM 26255
TTCCATAATTGTTTTAATTTGGTGTAATCACGCGGCCGGTTGTAACGAATCGTGTTCATGACTTTAATCCGATATCTGTTTAACGTATTATTCAATAATTGAACGATATGAAACCGATCGATGACAATATCGGCATTCGGAAAAATGCGTTGTAAAAATAGATAATACGGCCCGTACATATCCATGGTGACGGTCTTGACTTGCATTCGAGCTTCATATGAATAGCGCATAAAATAATCTCTTAAAGCGTCTTGTGTGCGGTCTAAGACAATATCCAACAATGTGTGGTTATAGGCATCCATAAGAATACAACTCATCCCACTCGTCGCCTGTTTGACCGACTTAAACTCATCAATTCCAAGGTGCTCTGGTAGATCCCATGTCTTTGGCGATAGGGTTTGACCCGCCTTAATTAACTGGCACTGAACAGTATAGCGAGACACATTTAGATGTTGGGCAATCAGTTTCATCGACTGTACTTCCGTTAATTCCATGATAATGGTTCGTTTAATGTCATTCGAAATAAAGCATCCTTTATCAACAATGCTTGTTGGAACAGTCGTCACGACCCGACAATGTTTACACTGATAGCGTTGTTTCTTGAGTTTTAACAAGACGGGTTGGAAGTTGATATGCGTTAAGTGAATCGTCGTGTGATCAAAACCATATTTAATCATGTCCTGCGTTGAATGGTTAGCCACACCACAGTGTGGACAGGCTGGCAATGAATAAGAGAGTTGTCCCAAGAGAACCTTACACCGCACCCCCTTGTGCATTTCCTCCATGATGTCATCTTGAAGTTGAACATGTTTATCTTTAATATTTAGTAAGTCTGCGATATAATTCATATGAGCCAAGTGAATTCTCCTTTTAGTAATGT
>NZ_JBGQQX010000131.1:0-725 GCF_045528525.1 Ruoffia sp. FAM 26255
TTTTGTTTTATACTTATCCATGCATAGATCCTTTGTATTGGTCTTGGATAAGTCATCCAAGTACTAGTATAAAGGATTTTTTTATGCCATGGAACAGGTTAATATTTTAATGCAACACTAGTGAAAAGATAGTTTCTTTATTAATTATACTGAGAAAGTATTTCTTAATGCACTGATTACGTCGCAGAATCTGAAAAAATATATTTAAAATAAATGCAAACGTTTGCGCTATTTTACAGGGTTTTAACTTACAAATACGAAAAATTGAAAGAGTATTTTAAATTAACTTATTTTTTTAGTAGAATATTTATGTAATTCATGTTATATTTCAAAGACATAAAGAGTGTTGCTAAACGTTTATAAGATGGCATCATTCTTTAAAACATTGTGGTTATACGGTAGAATAGAATTATTAATATCTTGAATAGATCTAAGAAGAACCCATCATTTATCTTACGCTATAAGTTTTATACATTACTACTAAAATGAACTATTTTATGAAAACGTTTGTCTAAAAAAGTATAATAAATTGAAATCGTTTTTACTGTTTATAGTGTAGTAGTCATTATGATGGGAATAAATGAATAAGAAGGAAGGTGACAATACCAGATTCACATTTTTTTAGAAATTTTGATTTGTCAAATTAAGCTAGACAAAACTGCTTCATCTAAGTAACTCAAAAATACTTCCAACGGTGTTCGGTAGTGTAAGGATTTCCGTGGAAT
>NZ_JBGQQX010000132.1:0-709 GCF_045528525.1 Ruoffia sp. FAM 26255
GTCATCGATTGCACACAAACGGAACACGATTCCACGGAAATCCTTACACTACCGAACACCGTTGGAAGTATTTTTGAGTTACTTAGATGAAGCAGTTTTGTCTAGCTTAATTTGACAAATCAAATTATAAATAAACAGATAAGAATGGTTGATTGATTTAAGTTATAGATCTTTTATTACTAAAATAATCGAGTATGATATTTCTTGATCCTTGATAAATGTCCTGTTCTGACCATTCATAAGGTAAAGGTTCAACTCCATAAATTTCTAATATTTTATTGTTTAACTCATCAGGGAAAGGAACCCAATTTTTCTTTCCGGACCAATAATAATATTCTTCCATTTTCCTTAACTTACTTTTTGTTAAGATAGACATATATACCTCCTGCGGAGAATTTCTATGCAACGCTTTTTCATTGCTTTAACCCTAATTTTTCACGCATAGATACTTCGCCATCAATAAAAACATCATAAGAATTATGAATAATCCGATCTAGTATCGCTTCGGCCAATGTTCCATCTCCTAATTTCTCATACCATCCTTTAAAATCAAATTGTGAACAGTATATATTGGATTTTTGGGATTCATATCTTGCATTAATAATCTCTAAGAGTAAGGTTGCTTCTTCGTTTGAAAGCTCATAAAGAAGCCATTCATCTTATGAAAAGTTAAATATTATGTAAAGTAAGGCGCTGAAACTCTAATTTC
>NZ_JBGQQX010000133.1:0-693 GCF_045528525.1 Ruoffia sp. FAM 26255
GCAACTGATGAAGAGATACAAGGTTGGGCAACGAAATTAAATACACGTCCCAAAAAATGTTTGAATTGGAAAACACCTTATGAAATCTTTTATAAAACTGTGTTGCACTTAATTTGACAATTTAAGGCATATAAAAAAGCTCAAGACGAGTGTCCTGAGCTTTATTCTTTAAAGAGATTTAATTAGTCAATGTTAACAAAATTATAGTTTATTAACGTTAGCTGCTTGAGGTCCGCGAGCTCCTTCTTCAATATCGAAAGATACTTCTTGACCTTCTTCTAAAGATTTGAATCCGTCACCTTGGATTGCTGAGAAATGTACAAATACGTCCTCTTCTCCATCACGTTCGATGAATCCGAATCCTTTACCAGCGTCAAACCATTTTACTTTTCCTTCTGCCATTTTCATAGCCTCCTCTTCGTGCCTAGCACTTGTATTATATTCTTGCTGATGGTACGAATTGAATTATTTAAAAATCTTTCTTACCTCTGACAAAAACATATGTTAATGTTATCACAATGAATAAAAAATGCAATATTTTTACATTTTTATTTAAAAATTTAATCCCTCTGTTGTCAAATCAAATGCAACACTATTGTTATTCAAAAGACATACCCCATTAGACTTTTAGGTATAGGGTTTCCCCCATGGGGGAAATGTCGCTTTTCGATTCTTTTATAACTCAAGTCTTTA
>NZ_JBGQQX010000134.1:0-647 GCF_045528525.1 Ruoffia sp. FAM 26255
TACTCATTGATGTGTTCTTCTATTTCAAAGACGGTCATCCCGTCAATACCTGCTGCACCTTTATTCCGTTTAACGGATTTAATGGCAGCTTCCATATTCTCTCTTGTTACAACTCGCTCCATCAAAGACGGAGTCTTACGATACATTTCTGTCATTTCACCTAAAGTTCACTAGACACATCGATTAACTCTTTCGGTTCCACCTATTCCCTCCACCGACTGCCAACCTAAGCGGTTGTTTTCTGTCATTATTGTGAACCTTAACCTCCATTCTATAATTTGTATTGATATTGTTCGGTCCTTCGCTACATTCTCGCTACTACGACCTCTGCTGATTTCTCACTATTCGTTGTTACTACTGAGTCGCTAGTGAGACCTCCCCAGGTAAGGTGCGATAACCTTCCACTCATGTCACTGCTTCATTTACTGTTTAGGATTCGTGCAGTATTGGACTTCACTTTGTCATGCAAGCTCATCCATCCCTGTTCAGCCTTGATATGAAGTTTCTGTTCGTCAGTGCGAGTGTTTGCCTCCGGCTTCCTTCAGATTCCACCTCACGGTGGACACCCTTGCCTTTAGCTAACAGTTCCTACTGCCAAGTCTGTAGTGGACTTTCACCACCAAGTTATCGCCCATGCCGGGCGCACA
>NZ_JBGQQX010000135.1:0-622 GCF_045528525.1 Ruoffia sp. FAM 26255
GAAAATTCCAAAAATAAAATCAGTTATAATACTATCTATCGTGCAATTTATCGTGGCGACTTCGATGAGCCTGGTTTATCAACCGGTAATCGAGGCGCTATCCGTAAATTAAGACACAGAGGTAAAACACGCCATTCTAAAAATCACGTAGAGAGAAGAGGAAAGATCCCTATCTCCAATACGATTCATGAACGACCAGATAGCGCTAATGAACGAACTGAGATTGGTCATTGGGAAGCAGATACAGTTGCAGGTCAAACTGGTAAAGCGTGCTTAGTAACGCTAGTTGATAGAAAATCTAGGTTATTACTAATCGGTAAATCTGAGAAGAAAGCTTCTAAGCCGGTAGTTGACCAAATGATTAAATTACTACAAGGTATTGATTCTAATTTTTGTAAAACCATTACACCTGACCGTGGTAAAGAATTCAGTCAACACGCCCGATTGACTGAGGAATTAAATAATACGCAAATTTATTTTCCAGATCCTCATGCCCCTTGGCAAAGAGGATCTAATGAGAATACAAATGGACTCCTTAGAGAGTACTCACCGAAAGGTGTTGATTTGACAGATGCAACTGATGAAGAGATACAAGGTTGGGCAACGAAATTAAATACACGTC
>NZ_JBGQQX010000136.1:0-578 GCF_045528525.1 Ruoffia sp. FAM 26255
TTAATTCAAAAAAACCGGGAGTCCTTGGACTTCGAGGATTACCACATTCACCGGCTGTTTGATGGCCTTGTGACTCAAAAAAGTATGGTCAATTATATGTTGAGTATCGATCCACGATTGGAGCAGGTCTATCATTTAGTCAATGATTTGAAGGCAGATATTGCGATGCATCATTCGGAGGCCTTTATTTATGATTTATATGAAACACGAAAATATGTGGTGCCACGCAAGGTCCGAACGACCTTTCAAACGCTTGAAAAGTATTTACCCGCGATTGAAAATAGTTTGACATACACGTTATCCAATGGGATTATTGAAGGCACCAATAACAAAATCAAGAACATAAAACGCAGCGGGTATGGGTATCGGAACTTTAATCACTTACGTTTTCGTATTTTGATTACTCAGAACTTACTGGTTAGACAGACCAAAAAGAGACGACCGCTCTTCTTTAAAGATGAGAACACAACACAAACTATCGTTGCATAGAGAGACACTTAAACATAGGAATAAAAAAAGAGCCAAGGTGACTGCGTCACCTGGCTCCTCGGTCCACCAACATCAAAAATTCATGAACC
>NZ_JBGQQX010000137.1:0-555 GCF_045528525.1 Ruoffia sp. FAM 26255
CGAGTTCCCAATGCCCGAACTCTTTTCGATTCTTCACAGATTTGGGGCGTTTTGAGATGGGAGTGCCGATATTAAACTTTCCTCGCGTTTCTTGAGGCTCTCGACTTTTTCCTTTGTGTCTTAAGACCGTTAGGGGCACCTTTAAGATATCTTGGTAAATCCAGTTATAGATGGATTTAAAGGAAATTTTCCCCTGATAATCTCGTCCAACAATTTGTTCAGGTGACCATGTACGTTCTAATTTATCTTGAATGTCTTTAAGTAGCTCGACCGTGTACTTAGGATTTCTACCCTTAAGACGTGCACGTTGATTGGCACCTTCATGGGTATCCTGAGCTTGGTATTGATCTGAAGGGCATCGTTTAAGTTCTCGATAAATCGTTGACCGATGGCGCCCGATTAATTGAGCAATGCGATTAATTTTATAGCCTTCTTGATAGAGTATTTCTATTTTTGAACGTTCCTCTATGGTAAGATGTGTGTAGCTCATAACAGACCTCCGTGTTTATGTTTTTGTCATTACTAACATTTTACACGAACCTGTTATGGGTTTCT
>NZ_JBGQQX010000138.1:0-547 GCF_045528525.1 Ruoffia sp. FAM 26255
AATTCTTTGGTTTATGATTTAATTTCGATTAAAATTATATCTTCATTTAAGAAAATTGTTCTAATACAATCTGTCGCATCGACGGATTATATTAGGTGTTGATATTCAGTTTTCAATGAGCTAAGTTAACTACCCCTTACTTACTATAGTAGTTATGGAGAATAGCGGGATCGAACCGCTGACCTCCTGCGTGCAAGGCAGGCGCTCTCCCAGCTGAGCTAATCCCCCGTACTGGAAATATATATTACATTGTTATTGATTTGCTGTCAACTGTTTTCCTGAAGAAATAAACAAGTTCTTAGCAATGGGCCTGAGTGGATTCGAACCACCGACCTCACCCTTATCAGGGGTGCGCTCTAACCAACTGAGCTACAGGCCCGGAGATATATAATCCTCAAACCCTAAGAGGCTTGACATTATGAAAACTCACTCAAAACTGAACAAAGATAAAACACTTCATGCTGTAAAAGGTTCCAGTACTCCTTAGAAAGGAGGTGATCCAGCCGCACCTTCCGATACGGCTACCTTGTTACGACTTCACCCCAAT
>NZ_JBGQQX010000139.1:0-525 GCF_045528525.1 Ruoffia sp. FAM 26255
GGTGATGATAGAATCATATTACCACCAACATATTCCGGTCTCGACCATTGCCAGTCGTTTAAAACGTTCTAGAACACCCATTTATAACGTCATCAACTTCTTAAAAGAGGGCCATACCGCCATTGAGTATTACCAACAATATAAGAAAAACAAACAACGGTGTGGTAGACGTAAGTGTGTCCTTCCTGCAGACCAACAAGTCTACATTAAAGAAAAAGTCTCACAGGGCTGGACACCCGATGTCATTATCGGGCGTAAAGAAAAACCCATTGACTGTTCCATGCGGACGCTTTATCGGCGTTTCAAGGAAAAGGTGTTCGATGAAAAAACCTTACCCATGAAAGGAAAACGTAAGCCAAATGGGCATCAAGAACGTCGCGGAAAACAAGCCTTCAAGCGAAATATCGTGGAAAGAGAGGTAGACTATCCAGCGTTCACCGAAGAATTCGGTCATCTCGAAGGAGATACCATTGTGGGTGTTCACCACAAGAGTGCTGTTATCACGCTAGTAGAGCGTCTTTCCAA
>NZ_JBGQQX010000140.1:0-486 GCF_045528525.1 Ruoffia sp. FAM 26255
TGCACACAAACGGAACACGATTCCACGGAAATCCTTACACTACCGAACACCGTTGGAAGTATTTTTGAGTTACTTAGATGAAGCAGTTTTGTCTAGCTTAATTTGACAAATCAAACTATTATAAGTATCATCATTGGAATCATATTAATCTTTAATCCAATCGCATCAATTCTGACAGTTGCTTATTTAGTTGGGATTTACTTCACGCTAAACGGCTTATCATTTGTAATCCAAGCTTTTTAATATGTTGAATTGCAATAAGTATTGCGACAATTTTTTATTTACTCAATTAATAAGAGTTCGTGTAAAAATACTTCCAAGGGTGTTTGGTAATCTAAGCATTTCCTAGGACGATTATTCATTAACCACAAAGCTTGATTGAGTTCTTGGTAAATCACTCTAGCGAGGTCTGTTTTCTTAGGAAAAAAATCACGCAGTAAACCGTTAGAGTTCTCATTGGTTCCTCTTTGCCAAGCACTATAAGCA
>NZ_JBGQQX010000141.1:0-473 GCF_045528525.1 Ruoffia sp. FAM 26255
GAAAACTCACTCAAAACTGAACAAAGATAAAACACTTCATGCTGTAAAAGGTTCCAGTACTCCTTAGAAAGGAGGTGATCCAGCCGCACCTTCCGATACGGCTACCTTGTTACGACTTCACCCCAATCATCTATCCCACCTTCGACGGCTCCCTCCATAAAGGTTAGGCCACCGGCTTCGGGTGTTACAAACTCTCGTGGTGTGACGGGCGGTGTGTACAAGACCCGGGAACGTATTCACCGTGGCGTGCTGATCCACGATTACTAGCGATTCCGGCTTCACGCTCTCGAGTTGCAGAGAACGATCCGAACTGAGAATGGCTTTGAGAGATTCGCTTGCCCTCGCGGGGTCGCTGCTCGCTGTACCATCCATTGTAGCACGTGTGTAGCCCAGGTCATAAGGGGCATGATGATTTGACGTCATCCCCACCTTCCTCCGGTTTGTCACCGGCAGTCTCATTAGAGTCCCCAACT
>NZ_JBGQQX010000142.1:0-409 GCF_045528525.1 Ruoffia sp. FAM 26255
AGTTCACTTATGCTCCTCCATTTGGTTCTGCTAAAGATCCTGTCAATATGGCTGGTTATACAGCCTTAAATCTTATGGAAGGCCTTAGTGAGTCCGTGCAATGGTATGAATTAGAAGACAAGCAAGCAGAAGGATATTTATTGCTGGATGTTCGCAATGAAGGTGAACTGAAAACAAACGGCCGTTTAAAAGGAGCAGTCAATATTCCTTTAGATAGTTTGCGAGACCGCATGGCAGAGTTGCCAAAAGATCAACCAATTATTGTGAGCTGTCACAGTGGTTTGCGCAGCTATATAGCGGAAAGAATGCTGAAACAAAATGGTTATAAAGCCAAAAATTTAGATGGAGCATTTGCTCTTTACTCAACAGTAAAACCAGAAAAGGTGGTAAAATAATGTACAATACAATA
>NZ_JBGQQX010000143.1:0-376 GCF_045528525.1 Ruoffia sp. FAM 26255
CTTTGATGGAGCGAGTTGTAACAAGAGAGAATATGGAAGCTGCCATTAAATCCGTTAAACGGAATAAAGGTGCAGCAGGTATTGACGGGATGACCGTCTTTGAAATAGAAGAACACATCAATGAGTACTATATTCCTCTACGGAATAAATTACTTAATGGGACTTATAAACCCCAACCGGTTAAACGGGTAGAAATACCAAAACCGAATGGAGAGAAGCGAAAGCTAGGCATTCCTTGTGTGCGCGATTGAGTTGTTCAACAAGCAATTCGACAAGTGATTGAACCAATCATTGACCCGCACTTTATGGAAAACAGTCACGGCTTTCGACCGGGCAAAGGCACGCATAGTGCCCTCAAACAATGTGTAAACTATTA
>NZ_JBGQQX010000144.1:0-352 GCF_045528525.1 Ruoffia sp. FAM 26255
ACAGTAAAACCAGAAAAGGTGGTAAAATAATGTACAATACAATATCAATGCCAGAATTTGAACAAAAATGGAAAAAAGAGAAACTTCCTTTAGTAGACGTTAGAGAAATGAACGAATGGGAAAATGGTCACCTGGACGGAGCAATCCATGTTCCTTTAAGTAATCTTTCAGCTGAAAAAAATAAATTGGATAAAAGTCAAGAGTATTATGTAATGTGTCACTCCGGTGCGCGTTCTTCAATGGCTTGTCAACAATTAGCACAAGAAGGATACAAAGTGATAAATGTAATGGGAGGAATTTCTGCTTGGAGAGGAGAAATCGTTTAATGGAATACGATAAAAAAATTGTGAAC
>NZ_JBGQQX010000145.1:0-292 GCF_045528525.1 Ruoffia sp. FAM 26255
GTTTAACTCTTTCGCTCGTTCAAAATCAAACTCATTTGCTTGTAAGGTTCGCATGTCTTCGGCTTTTTGCTCGTGCGTGGCAACCTGTGATTCAAAGTCTTTTATTTCTTTATTTAATTGGGCATATTCTTCGATTGCTTCAAGCGTTTCGGTTTTTAATTTAATCATTATTTCAGTTCCTTTCTAATCTCGTGTTTTCAACATTTCCCGCTCATATGTTTTATCTAAGTTTCTTCTCTCTAGTTATTTGTTGCAGCATATCATATGTGTTGGTAGTCAACCCCGCTTCCTC
>NZ_JBGQQX010000146.1:0-290 GCF_045528525.1 Ruoffia sp. FAM 26255
ATATTGGGCTGTATCGTCATGTTTTATATTTTTTACATGATTTTCTCACTCGTTAATATCCAGTAACCTTTATCTTGCTTTACTTTCTCAGCATTACCAAAAATATCTTCCATATGTTTATATAAAGATGGTGATCCTTGTTTCTTCTGGATGACGACCCATAAGGAGCCTCCTGGTTTCAATTGCTTGTAGCTATGGGTAATAAACTGATGAACCGTCTGTTTTCCTGCTCTAATCGGTGGGTTGGTTAGAACATAATCTAAAACCTCTCCGTTCAGATCGACTGATGT
>NZ_JBGQQX010000147.1:0-284 GCF_045528525.1 Ruoffia sp. FAM 26255
CTCTTTGATAATAACAGTGACCAACCTCTTAAAGTCAGTCCCCAACGAAAGTCGTTTCGGCGATATCCCCTTTCCACGTGTGTGTACTTTTGTCAACCGCGCCTCGCACAATACCTCTTTAACTTAAATATACTATATCAATGGTAAATTACAATGTCAACAGGATTAAGATATTTGAATTTACCCAAAATTTTACGATATCGCATACCATAATAAAAGCCCGAGACATTCGCATGTGGAAAACATGGAAGCCTCAGGCTTTTTAACTATCCACAGCCTAAATC
>NZ_JBGQQX010000148.1:0-279 GCF_045528525.1 Ruoffia sp. FAM 26255
AATTCTTTGGTTTATGATTTAATTTCGATTAAAATTATATCTTCATTTAAGAAAATTGTTCTAATACAATCTGTCGCATCGACGGATTATATTAGGTGTTGATATTCAGTTTTCAATGAGCTAAGTTTGAATGGTTCCTTGCAGTTAAACAAGAAAACTCACTCAAAACTGAACAAAGATAAAACACTTCATGCTGTAAAAGGTTCCAGTACTCCTTAGAAAGGAGGTGATCCAGCCGCACCTTCCGATACGGCTACCTTGTTACGACTTCACCCCAAT
>NZ_JBGQQX010000149.1:0-261 GCF_045528525.1 Ruoffia sp. FAM 26255
CTTCTAAATTTAAGGTAATATTTAATTGAGCCATAATAATCTTCCTTTCAATGTTTGTCTGTCAACTACATTGTACCAAAGAGATTATTATGGTTTTTTACTTTTACACAATTATATGGGCTTTATCCCAAATGGTGAACTGGTCCTATAGTCAAGGACTATTTGAGCCACATTTTGAGTGCAGCTACTCTTCAATTTCAATCGTTCTGATGTGCGGTAATGCAGGTGTTGAGTAAATATCTGCTAAAGGATAGACATTGG
>NZ_JBGQQX010000150.1:0-255 GCF_045528525.1 Ruoffia sp. FAM 26255
TTGTCATCGATCGGTTTCATATCGTTCAATTATTGAATAATACGTTAAACAGATATCGGATTAAAGTCATGAACACGATTCGTTACAACCGGCCGCGTGATTACACCAAATTAAAACAATTATGGAAGTTAATTCAAAAAAACCGGGAGTCCTTGGACTTCGAGGATTACCACATTCACCGGCTGTTTGATGGCCTTGTGACTCAAAAAAGTATGGTCAATTATATGTTGAGTATCGATCCACGATTGGAGCAGG
>NZ_JBGQQX010000151.1:0-255 GCF_045528525.1 Ruoffia sp. FAM 26255
CATAAGGAGAATATCTACGCATGAACCATTTTATCCAAAAAACCTTTCAATTAAAAGACCCAAATATCACGATCGATATGGACCGTGTTGAAGAACAGCATTATAAAGGCCGCTTATCTTTGTTTTACTTTGGCACATTAACGTATGTTCCTAAAGCCTGTGAATGTTGTGGTATCGTCAATGATGCCTATC
Source organism: Ruoffia sp. FAM 26255 (assembly GCF_045528525.1). Classification (NCBI taxonomy): domain Bacteria; kingdom Bacillati; phylum Bacillota; class Bacilli; order Lactobacillales; family Aerococcaceae; genus Ruoffia; species Ruoffia sp. FAM 26255. The sequence continues at coordinate 193 of NZ_JBGQQX010000151.1, forward strand.
AAGTCGTTAAAAATGGGACGCGTCACTCTCGTCTGACTTTAGCGAGCATAACGGGACTTCCTG
>NZ_JBGQQX010000152.1:0-255 GCF_045528525.1 Ruoffia sp. FAM 26255
TGGAATCGATTCCTCGACATTTCTTTAAGTCGATGACGTTTGATTGTGGTAAGGAATTTTCCAATTGGAAAGCATTAAGTAATCAACATGACATTGATATTTATTTTGCCGATCCAGGAACGCCCTCACAGCGAGCTTTGAATGAGAATTCCAATGGTTTATTACGCAGAGACGGACTGCCAAAAGGAATGGACTTTAATCAAGTAGACCAAAGCTTTGTGTCATCGATTGCACACAAACGGAACACGATTCCAC
>NZ_JBGQQX010000153.1:0-255 GCF_045528525.1 Ruoffia sp. FAM 26255
CCTGCTCCAATCGTGGATCGATACTCAACATATAATTGACCATACTTTTTTGAGTCACAAGGCCATCAAACAGCCGGTGAATGTGGTAATCCTCGAAGTCCAAGGACTCCCGGTTTTTTTGAATTAATTTCCATAATTGTTTTAATTTGGTGTAATCACGCGGCCGGTTGTAACGAATCGTGTTCATGACTTTAATCCGATATCTGTTTAACGTATTATTCAATAATTGAACGATATGAAACCGATCGATGACAA
>NZ_JBGQQX010000154.1:0-255 GCF_045528525.1 Ruoffia sp. FAM 26255
ATATCTTGTGTAAATAGAAAAAAGGAAGCCCCTTCTGTAGAATAGAGTTACCACACTACATTCACAGAAAAGAGGACTTCCCTATGAACAATCTTACTACAGATATCTTACAGACTCTAGCCACAAATGGTGATTTAAACGAATGTTTTCGTTCTCATCTAGAATTGGCCGTAAATACACTCTTAAGAACGGAATTGACCGTCTTTTTAGATTATGAGAAGTATGAGCGGATTGGTTTCCATTCAGGTAACTCTC
>NZ_JBGQQX010000155.1:0-255 GCF_045528525.1 Ruoffia sp. FAM 26255
TACTTTGGGACCTTAGCTGGTGGTCTGGGCTGTTTCCCTTTCGACTACGGATCTTATCACTCGCAGTCTGACTCCCAGAGATGAGCAGATGGCATTCGGAGTTTATCTGGATTCAGTAAGACGTATGCCCCCCTAGTCCAAACAGTGCTCTACCTCCAACGCTCTCACTCTGAGGCTATACCTAAATATATTTCGGAGAGAACCAGCTATCTCCAAGTTCGATTGGAATTTCTCCGCTACCCACATGTCATCCAA
>NZ_JBGQQX010000156.1:0-255 GCF_045528525.1 Ruoffia sp. FAM 26255
TCTTCGATCGTTTGTTCCGTAATTCGATCGAAAAATCGAGAGATAGAGGGTTGCGAAGCCCATACTTCATCAGTTGAAAGAGCTTGTAATAACGGATCGTGTTGTAAGATATCCGCTGATAAATCGGCTTTATAGCCAGCGATAATCTGAAAAAGTAATTGTTTTAAAATCTTATGGTTATCGTGTAGCCAGTAGCGACGGTCTTCATTAAACGAAACGACGTCTTTAGAATGCTCTGTAAAATGAAAAGCGTCC
>NZ_JBGQQX010000157.1:0-255 GCF_045528525.1 Ruoffia sp. FAM 26255
GAACAAACGATCGAAGATTTCCAGACACTCAATCAAACAGTGATTGATCAAGCACGACTTATTCGTAATGATACGAATATGATTGTTGATTTAGATTCTACCCATTCGGATACCTTCGGTAGCCAAGGACAGACAGATTATAATGCTCATTATGGAACGAACGGTTATCATCCATTAGTCGCTTTTGATGGATTAACTGGTGATTTTTTAAAAGCTAAACTTCGTTCAGGAAATCAATATACTTCTAATGGCGTA
>NZ_JBGQQX010000158.1:0-255 GCF_045528525.1 Ruoffia sp. FAM 26255
GGGTCGCTGCTCGCTGTACCATCCATTGTAGCACGTGTGTAGCCCAGGTCATAAGGGGCATGATGATTTGACGTCATCCCCACCTTCCTCCGGTTTGTCACCGGCAGTCTCATTAGAGTCCCCAACTAAATGCTGGCAACTAATGATAAGGGTTGCGCTCGTTACGGGACTTAACCCAACATCTCACGACACGAGCTGACGACAACCATGCACCACCTGTCTTCTTGCCCCGAAGGGTTTCACCTATCTCTAGGC
>NZ_JBGQQX010000159.1:0-255 GCF_045528525.1 Ruoffia sp. FAM 26255
GCCTAGAGATAGGTGAAACCCTTCGGGGCAAGAAGACAGGTGGTGCATGGTTGTCGTCAGCTCGTGTCGTGAGATGTTGGGTTAAGTCCCGTAACGAGCGCAACCCTTATCATTAGTTGCCAGCATTCAGTTGGGGACTCTAATGAGACTGCCGGTGACAAACCGGAGGAAGGTGGGGATGACGTCAAATCATCATGCCCCTTATGACCTGGGCTACACACGTGCTACAATGGATGGTACAGCGAGCAGCGACCC
>NZ_JBGQQX010000160.1:0-255 GCF_045528525.1 Ruoffia sp. FAM 26255
AGGACTTTAAAGCTTCCTTAGGTAAGTTTTCTCTCAAATCTTCAATCGCAGTTTGCATAGCAACTTTAGAGCGATTTGGCATGGGTAAAGCAATATATATACGGCTTTTTCGTTCTGCAAAGCTCGCGAAACAACCTTTACTCTTACCTCGAGAAGAAACAACTGTGTCGAGTTCCCAATGCCCGAACTCTTTTCGATTCTTCACAGATTTGGGGCGTTTTGAGATGGGAGTGCCGATATTAAACTTTCCTCGCG
>NZ_JBGQQX010000161.1:0-255 GCF_045528525.1 Ruoffia sp. FAM 26255
TATTGTATTGTACATTATTTTACCACCTTTTCTGGTTTTACTGTTGAGTAAAGAGCAAATGCTCCATCTAAATTTTTGGCTTTATAACCATTTTGTTTCAGCATTCTTTCCGCTATATAGCTGCGCAGACCACTGTGACAGCTCACAATAATTGGTTGATCTTTTGGCAACTCTGCCATGCGGTCTCGCAAACTATCTAAAGGAATATTGACTGCTCCTTTTAAACGGCCGTTTGTTTTCAGTTCACCTTCATTG
>NZ_JBGQQX010000162.1:0-255 GCF_045528525.1 Ruoffia sp. FAM 26255
CGGTTCATACTGTAACGCTCGTAAATGCCTTAAAACGTGGAAAACTGTTTGTTTTAAGTCTAATTCAAGCTTGATGAGTAAAGTCAGTAAGTAGACAATCAGTGCCAGTATGACTTGATTTTCCACATCTTCTTCTGACTTTGAAAAGTAGTTTTTAATCGTCATGTGTTGCTTGATATGCTTGAAAAAGAGCTCGATTTGCCATCGTGATTGATACATTTTACTAATCTCTTCAGCTGATACATCCATGCGGTT
>NZ_JBGQQX010000163.1:0-254 GCF_045528525.1 Ruoffia sp. FAM 26255
TCAACACGCATTAAATGAAAGCATTAAAAACTTATAAGACAAACGCACGTTTAAGAGCCTTCCCATCATCACCGGGAAGGCTCTTTCTTGTAAATTTTTACCACTCAAGAATGATTCATGATAAAATGGTTCATGAATTTTTGATGTTGGTGGACCGAGGAGCCAGGTGACGCAGTCACCTTGGCTCTTTTTTTATTCCTATGTTTAAGTGTCTCTCTATGCAACGATAGTTTGTGTTGTGTTCTCATCTTTAA
>NZ_JBGQQX010000164.1:0-252 GCF_045528525.1 Ruoffia sp. FAM 26255
GGCTTAGTTCCACTAAGCGAATTGGTAGAGTCTGCTTACGCAAGGTATTGAACCGCCGTGTACGGAACCGTACGCACGGTGGTGTGAGAGGTCGACTAGTCAAATAATGGCTAGTCTCCTACTCGATGTGCGCCCGGCATGGGCGATAACTTGGTGGTGAAAGTCCACTACAGACTTGGCAGTAGGAACTGTTAGCTAAAGGCAAGGGTGTCCACCGTGAGGTGGAATCTGAAGGAAGCCGGAGGCAAACAC
>NZ_JBGQQX010000165.1:0-249 GCF_045528525.1 Ruoffia sp. FAM 26255
TTCTTCTTCAGTTGACTCTTCTGATTCTTCTGATGTTTCTTCTTCAGTTGACTCTTCCGATTCTTCTGATGTTTCTTCTTCAGTTGACTCTTCCGATTCTTCTGATGTTTCTTCTTCAGTTGACTCTTCCGATTCTTCTGATGTTTCTTCTTCAGTTGACTCTTCTGATTCTTCTGATGTTTCTTCTTCAGTTGACTCTTCCGATTCTTCTGATGTTTCTTCTTCAGTTGACTCTTCCGATTCTTCTGA
>NZ_JBGQQX010000166.1:0-248 GCF_045528525.1 Ruoffia sp. FAM 26255
TATATTCCTCTACGGAATAAATTACTTAATGGGACTTATAAACCCCAACCGGTTAAACGGGTAGAAATACCAAAACCGAATGGAGAGAAGCGAAAGCTAGGCATTCCTTGTGTGCGCGATCGAGTTGTTCAACAAGCAATTCGACAAGTGATTGAACCAATCATTGACCCGCACTTTATGGAAAACAGTCACGGCTTTCGACCGGGCAAAGGCACGCATAGTGCCCTCAAACAATGTGTAAACTATTA
>NZ_JBGQQX010000167.1:0-248 GCF_045528525.1 Ruoffia sp. FAM 26255
CTTTGATGGAGCGAGTTGTAACAAGAGAGAATATGGAAGCTGCCATTAAATCCGTTAAACGGAATAAAGGTGCAGCAGGTATTGACGGGATGACCGTCTTTGAAATAGAAGAACACATCAATGAGTATTATATTCCTCTACGGAATAAATTACTTAATGGGACTTATAAACCCCAACCGGTTAAACGGGTAGAAATACCAAAACCGAATGGAGAGAAGCGAAAGCTAGGCATTCCTTGTGTGCGCGAT
>NZ_JBGQQX010000168.1:0-235 GCF_045528525.1 Ruoffia sp. FAM 26255
TACCATTGTGGGTGTTCACCACAAGAGTGCTGTTATCACGCTAGTAGAGCGTCTTTCCAAAATCATCATCACTTTGAAACCGGATGGCCGCAAAGCCAGTGACATTGAACAGAGGATGAACCAATGGTTGGAATCGATTCCTCGACATTTCTTTAAGTCGATGACGTTTGATTGTGGTAAGGAATTTTCCAATTGGAAAGCATTAAGTAATCAACATGACATTGATATTTATTTT
>NZ_JBGQQX010000169.1:0-227 GCF_045528525.1 Ruoffia sp. FAM 26255
AGGACTTTAAAGCTTCCTTAGGTAAGTTTTCTCTCAAATCTTCAATCGCAGTTTGCATAGCAACTTTAGAGCGATTTGGCATGGGTAAAGCAATATATATACGGCTTTTTCGTTCTGCAAAGCTCGCAAAACAACCTTTACTCTTACCTCGAGAAGAAACAACTGTGTCGAGTTCCCAATGCCCGAACTCTTTTCGATTCTTCACAGATTTGGGGCGTTTTGAGATG
>NZ_JBGQQX010000170.1:0-210 GCF_045528525.1 Ruoffia sp. FAM 26255
TGCGCAGCTATATAGCGGAAAGAATGCTGAAACAAAATGGTTATAAAGCCAAAAATTTAGATGGAGCATTTGCTCTTTACTCAACAGTAAAACCAGAAAAGGTGGTAAAATAATGTACAATACAATATCAATGCCAGAATTTGAACAAAAATGGAAAAAAGAGAAACTTCCTTTAGTAGACGTTAGAGAAATGAACGAATGGGAAAATGG